>JAILGR010000119.1 GCA_024696565.1 Acholeplasmatales bacterium
TCTGATTATGATACATTATCTGAAAAAGCTAATAGATTATGGGAATCATTAGAGAAAAAGCATTTCAATATCTATGTTGGTATTCGTCCTGAAGGATTTGTACACAATGAAAAAGGAGTATTAACATTAAATCTACAAAATATTGAGGTAATGGGTAGAGATAAATCGGTTATTTCAACACATGAAGCTTCAATTAAGCCTACAATTAGATCAATAATTGAATCTGGCGTTCATGTAAAAGAAGCTGAAACAGTTAAATTTGATTTATCTCTACCCATTACTTCAATATTTTGTAGATTTAATGTTGAAACAGAAAAGAGGCTGAGATAATGGAAGCGTTATATGAAAATAGAGCCCCAAAAATCGCCCCTAGACATTCAAAAGGCTGGTATTTAAGAAGAACTATTATGAAATCTACAAGTGGATGGTTGTTTGTATTGCCTGCAGTAATATTGATGGTATTCTTTACATTCTATCCAATTGTAAATTCTGTAATTTCTGCCTTTATGAATAATTATGAGGCTTTGGATAACTCATATAGATTATCTATTGGTTTTGAGAATTTCGCAAAAGTAATAAACAATAAAACAGGTGTTCCTGCCCAATTCCTTGTATGTTTAGATAATACATTATTCTTTGCTTTTGTATCTGTACCAATTTCTACTATATTAGCTTTATTAATCGCTGTAGCCCTAAATTCAATTAAGGCTTTACAAAAAGCATATCAAACTGTATTGTTCTTACCATATTTAACAAACGCAATTGCTATGGGTGCTGTATTCCTTACATTCTTCCACATAGTTGGTGCAAGAAGAAACATTGAAACATATGGTTTAGCAAATAACTTTTTAGGCTGGTTTGGCTTAGCTCCTATTGAATGGGATGGTATAGGTAATACATGGGGTAATAGATTTATAGTTATTATTTATGAAATCTGGGCCGGTCTGCCATTTAAAATTTTAATTTTATTTAGTGCATTACAAAATGTTAATAAACAATATTATGATGCTGCTAAAGTTGATGGAGCAAGCAAATTTACAACACTATGGAGAATAACAGTTCCTCTAATTTCTCCAATGTTATCTTATCTATTAATCACCGGTTTAATGGGTGGTTTAAAAGCATATTCAGCAATCGTTGGTATCTTTGGTCAAAACATGGGTCCTGCTGGTTCATACGAGATGGGTACAATGGTTGGTTATATTTATGCTTGTATTGAAAAAGGGCAAACAGGTTACGCGGCAGCTGGTTCGTTAATATTGTTTGCAATTATAATGGTATTTACTGGTATCAATATGTATATCAGTAAGAAGAAAGTTCATTATTAGGAGGCGCCATATGGAAAGTACATTATTAGAAAAAGATGAAGCGTCTTTAGAACTTGATGTTAATAAAGAAAGAAAAAGACAAAAGACTCTAAAAATTGTAAAAAATATTCTTGTATATTCGTTCTTAACAATTTGTGCTCTTTTAGCGTTCTTACCATTTTATTGGATGATTATTTCATCATTAAAGGGTGAACCTGAGTATAGAGAGTCAGTCCCTACCTTCTTCCCTAGAGTTTTTAAATGGGAAAACTATTCTTATGTATTAAATTATCAATCTAGTGTTTTTGGTCAAGTGTTATTCAATACAATTTTAATTGGTGTTGTATCAACAGTATTAGGTTTAATCGTTATTGTATTAACTGCATATGCTTTTGCAAGAATTGAATTTAAAGGAAAAGGATTATTATTCTCTTTAATGCTTGCAACAATGATGATTCCTGGTGAATTATACACAATTACAAACTTTGTAACTGTTTCAAACCTTGGTTGGAGAGACACATATATCGTTATGATCTTGCCGTTCTTAGTTAGTATTTATTATATTTACTTACTGCGTAATGCGTTTAAACAAATACCAGAATCTTTATATAAGGCGGCAAAGGTTGATGGCTGTGGCAATTTAAGTTTCTTAATTAAAGTAATGGTGCCATTAACTGCTCCTACTTTAATCTCAATTACATTATTAAAGTTCATTGGTACATGGAATTCATATATTTGGCCAAGATTAGTTAACGTGGCTGATGGATATGATTATAAATTGATTTCAAACTGGATGACTGTGGGATTCTCAGATCCAGATGGAGTGCTTGGTACAGTTTATACTGAGGCAAACATGACAACACTAAAGATGTGTGCTGCATGTTTAGTTTCATCACCATTGTTCGTATTATTCTTATTCTTTAGAAAATACATTATGCATGGTGTATCAAAGAGTGGTACAAAGGGTTAGAATTTACGCGTGGCGTAATTTTAATATAAAATAAAAGGAGATAAAGAAAAAATGAGAAAAAAACTATTTAAAGCAGCTTTCTTAGGCTTAGCTGGTATTGCTGCATTAGGATTGGCTTCATGTGGAGAAGAACAACAAGATTTAGCAGATGGTACACATAAGTCAATCGCATTAGATGTTAGTCAAACTTTAAAAACATCAGAATTTGAAAACAAAGGCGATAAGGAAATTATTTTCTACCATACAATGGGTGATTCCTTACAAAAGGTATTACAAACTGCAATAGATAAATTTGAAAATACTTATTCAGGTTGGAAAGTAAAAGCAACTCAAATAGGCGGTTATGATGATGTTAGAAACTCATGTATAGCTGGTCTATCTGCTGGTGCTCAACCAGATTTAGCATATTGTTATGCTGACCATGTTGCAGTTTATATGAAAACTGGTAAGGTTGCAAATATGTTAGAATATATTAATGCAACTGGCACTTTAGATGGTAAACCAATTGGTTATACTGAAGCAGAAATCAAGGATTTCGTATCTGGTTATTATAAAGAAGGTTCTGCAACTAATTATGCA
>JAILGR010000103.1 GCA_024696565.1 Acholeplasmatales bacterium
ATGAACCATCCTCATGTAATACTGCATGGTCTACCATTTCCCAAATACAACCACCTAATAAATTGTTGTATTTATAAAAAGCATCCATATAGCCTTCAATATTACCTGGGCCTGTACCCATAGCATGGGCATATTCACATAACCAATATGGTCTATCACAAAATTGTTTAATTTTATGAGTACCTTCACCTACAAGTACACAATCAGATACAGAAGCATACATTTGGCTTGCGATATCATAGGCCTTTCTTTTGCCTCTTGATCTTGTTGCACCTTCATATTGTACTGGAATATCACTTCTTTTTTTAATCCATTCATACATTGCATATGTATTGCATCCATCACCAGATTCATTTCCTAGTGACCACATTACAATTGGTGTCTTTAATAATTTATCTCTACCATAATGAGCTTCCATTCTATGAACATAATGACTCATCCAAGCTCTTCTTTTTGATAAATAACTAATATTAAAGAATGGAGATTGGGTATTACAACCATGAGTTTCTAAGTCACATTCATCAACAATATAAATACCAAGCTCAGTAGCTAATTCAATTAGATAAGGATCAGGTTGATAATGGCTTGTTCTAATACAATTACAGTTATATTCCTTACATAGTTTTAAATCTTGTTCAATTTCATCTAAAGTCATTGTGTATCCATTAACAGGAGATGTATCATGGTGATTTACACCTAATAATTTAATTCTCTTATTATTTAGATAATACACATTATTTTCAATTTTAATATTTTTAAATCCTACATGAGTTAATACATAAGAATTTTGAATAGATACTAATAGGTCATAACATGTAGGCTTTTCAGCATTCCATTCAACAACCTTTAAGTCCTTAAATTCAACTTGTAATTTACCATCATGAGGAGTTCCTACTATATTCTTATCTACGCCAATACCTTTTAATGATACTTCTATTTCTTTTGCATCATTATTTGATAACTCAACAAATATATTTGCAGTATATAAGCCATCTTTATTTTTTTTATAAGTGAAATCAATATCATATATATCACAAATATCTTCTACACGAAGTAATACATCTCTAAAGATACCATTATTTCTAAACATATCTTGGCATTCTAAATATGTACCTGTTGACCATCTATGGACAATACAAACAAGCTCATTTTTGCCATCTTTAATATATTTTGTTAAATCAAATTCTAATGTCATATGGCTTTCTTCAGAATAGCCAACAAATTCACCATTTAAATATACTTCTATACAAGAAGATACTCCTAAAAAGGAAATAACATATCTTTTGTTTAAAGCTTGAGCATTAAAGAATGTTCTATAAACACCTAGATAGTTATATTCTCCTTCTTTAGCAGTTATCCATTTAGTTTCAAAACTAAAATAACGAGTAACTGGTTCAGTTGTTGGAATTTTAGGAGGATTAAATCTAAATGGGTATCTAGCATTAATATATGCAGGATATCCATAACCATTAAATTGCCAACAAGATGGAACATCTAGCTTATCAAATTTCATTTTGTCAGTATCAAATTCATCAGTAAGCAAATTAGGATTTTCAAAAAAACAAAAATCCCATATACCATTTAGGCATACTACTTTATCTGAATCATATCTTTTATCTTTAATATTGGAATTAATACACCCATCCTTAGTTAAAAAAGGGATAAAATAGCTTCTTGGCTTTAGTCTATTAACTTCAATAGTATTAAAATCGGCATAATATTGAGGAGCCTTTTTGTATAACATATTAAAACCTCCAAATGACACAAATATTAATTTTATTATATATTTTTTTATTTAAAAATAAAAGAATATATCCATATAAATTTAAAAATTTTCGTAAATAAATCCCCTTTTTTTTGAAGGGGATTATTTTTATTGTTTTTTCTTCTCTTTACTTCTTTTGTCATTTATTTCTTTCATTTCAACTTCAGTAATTAATTTACAATTATTCTCGTTAGCCCAGTTAACACATCCTTGTAAAACTAATTTTAAGAATGGACGTGGAACCTTAACTAACATTTTTAGGGCTTCATCTGTAAATTTAACATCAGTATTTAATCTATCCGCTGCATATCTAACACTTGATAGGTCAACTTCTCTATTAGGAATACCAACAGCATCTGGTTTATTAAAATCAGAACACCAGAAGTTTTTAGAATCTCTATAACCCCAGTTTGTTGCAACAGGTGCAAAATTCTTTCTTGTTACACCATTAACAATTGCATTATAGTATTCTTCTTTTAATAAAATATGATCAACTTTTAAAATGAAATGAGCACCAAATTTAGATGTAATACCATTAAAATTATGGTATGGTCCTAAGTATTCTTCTTCAACCTTATCATTTTCTGCACCATCTAATTCTTTTACCCAACTACATTCTAAAACCTGAATTGCTTCTTTTAAAATCTTAGGACAAACTTCATCTTTCTTTTCTTCACTAGTTAATGAATCAATAGGTGTAAATAGTTTTAAAGCTTTTGCCTTTTCTTCAGGAGTATCTCCTGGGAATCCCATTTGAACATGTTCAGAGAAGTTTTTCTTGGAATATGGCATGAAATTAATTGTACATTTACCATGTCTTAATAATCCCTTACATGTATTTGATGAATTTCTACATTCTAACACCATTGCATAATAATCTTTACCAGCGATATAGTATGGGAATACTAAAGAGTATGCACCATAGCTTGTAGTTTTGCCATCTTCTGCAACTGTACCAATTAAAGTAAGTGGCATTGGGAAAAACATTGAAGTCTGATAAAAATTATCCATTATTCTTATATCTTTAAAATCTTTATCCATTTTATAACCTCCACATCATTATTATTTTACCATTTTTTAAGGAGGTTAAAAAGCAACAGAAATAAATATTCTGTTACTAAAAAAAGAAAAAGCATTTTTCAATGCTTTAAAACTGGTAAAAAGATATATCGTCTTTATTTCTTTTTTCTTGTTTTTCAGAAAAACCAATTAGTTCTCCTTTTTCATTTCTAATAGCAATCATATATAAATCACTATCTGTCTTTTCATTATAAAATGTTCTAACGATATTGTTTTCCTTAGACATAGAGAACCAATGAGCTACCTCTGTAATTTTAAATATACATTCGGCATTATGAATTGATAATAGACTTTTCCCAACTAAGTCATAGCCACCTACTTTGTTGTAGTATTTAGCAGCACTATCATTCATATAAGCTACAACGTAATTTGTATCACACATTACAATAGGCGATAAATCGGCGTCCAAAAAACTTTTTAATAACTGTATATCCATGTTTACCTCCCCAACTAACTTCATTATAACAAAGAAATATTTCTAATCCATTTGTAAATGTTTTCAAAGAAATCATAAAAACGCTATCTTTAGAATAAAAATAAAAGCCTATCATAATGATAGGCAATATATTATAATTCGTTTCCGGCATCCTTCAATTTTTCGATATTTGTATCATCAGCATGAGGAATAGTCTTCCAAGCTAAATTTCTAACAAATAGGGCATGAATATCAATTAAGAATTGGATAGCTAAGAATGCTGGCCATATGATAATTAAGGCAATCTTTAAGAAGAAATTTACATGGCGAATCTTCTTTCTTCCCATGATGAAACATAAAATAGCCATAAATACCATACCAAAATATCCAAGTAATAATGTTCTTAAGCTTGAGAATAAATATGCTGAATTTTGGTTAAATAATAAGTTCATAAACCAGTTTGTATTATAATCATAATTCTTGAATATTAAATTCATAAAGAAGTTAGTACTATAATCATAATTTATGAATATATCCCACAAACTCATATTAGTAAAG
>JAILGR010000175.1 GCA_024696565.1 Acholeplasmatales bacterium
AAAAATGTAATTAATAATTAGTTTTACTAAAACTGATTGTGAAGTTTTGGAAGTAGGACACCATAGTGATAACTATCAATCTAAGCGAGTCATTGAAAAATGTGGTTTTTTATATGATGGAAGATTGTGTATGTATAAGGAATTATATGATGGCAGAGTAGTTGATGCTGACTTTTATTCAATGACTAAAAAGGATTATGAAAGGATGTTAGATTATGAAAGAATTAAAGGCAAAATATGATTTTAATGAAGTAGAAAAGGATAAATATGATTTTTGGTTGAAAGGTGGTTTCTTTCAAGCAGGAGATAAGTCTAAGGAGCCTTTTACAATTGTAATACCACCACCAAATGTAACTGGTAAATTACATTTAGGTCATTCTTGGGATACAACATTACAAGATATTATTATTAGAAGAAAAAGAATGCAAGGTTATGATGCCTTATGGTTACCTGGTATGGACCATGCTGGTATTGCAACTCAAGCTAAGATTGATGCTAAATTAAAAGAACAAGGAATCTCTAGATATGATATTGGTAGAGAAGCCTTCTTAAAGGAAGCTTGGAAATGGAAAGAAGATTATGCTAAAATCATTCGTTCCCAGTGGGCTGCCCTTGGTTTATCACTAGATTATTCAAAAGAAAGATTTACTCTAGATGAGGGTTTAAATAAGGCAGTTAATTATGTATTTATTACTCTATATGAAAAAGGATTATTATATAGAGGCGAAAGAATTATTAACTGGGACTGTCAAGCTAAGACTGCCCTATCTAATATTGAAGTAGAACATTCTGATGATGAAGGTGCATTCTATCATTATAATTATCCATTAACTGATGGATCTGGTTATGTAACAATTGCGACAACTAGACCAGAAACTATGTTTGCTGACCAAGCTGTAATGGTTCATCCTGATGATGAAAGATATAAAAATATTATCGGTAAAAAGGTAAGAATTCCTTTAACTAATATTGAAATTCCTGTTATTGCTGATTCTTATGTAGATAAAGAATTTGGTACTGGTTGTGTTAAAGTAACTCCAGCCCATGACCCTAACGATTTCGAAGTTGGTAAGCGTCATAACCTACCTATGCCACTTTGTATGAATGAAGATGGTACAATGAATTCTATGGCAGGTATTTATGAAGGCCAAGATAGATTTGTTTGTAGAGAAAACATTATTGCTGATTTAAAGAAAGAAGGCTTATATGTTAAAACTGAGCCAATCATTCACTCTGTAGGACATAGTGAAAGAACTGGTGTAGTTGTTGAGCCTAGATTATCTAAACAATGGTTTGTTAAAATGGATGTTTTAGCCCGCCAAGTTTTAGAAAATGATGAATATAAATTCGTACCTCAAAGATTTAAAGGAACTCTAGATCGTTGGTTAGACCCAGAAAATATCCAAGATTGGTGTGTATCTCGTCAATTATGGTGGGGTCATAGAATCCCTGCATGGTATAAGGGAGATTTAATGAAGGTTCAAGTTGAAAATCCAGGTGAAGGATGGCGTCAAGATGAAGATGTCTTAGATACATGGTTTTCAAGTGCCTTATGGCCATTTTCAACTCTTGGTTGGCCAGAAAAGACAGACCTATTTGAAAGATATTATCCAACTAATTGTTTAGTTACAGGTTATGATATTATTTTCTTCTGGGTATCAAGAATGTTATTCCAAGGTATTGAATTTACAAAACATGCTCCATTTAAGGATATCTTAATTCATGGTTTAATTCGTGATAAAGAAGGAAGAAAGATGTCTAAATCTTTAGGTAATGGTGTTGACCCATTTGATGTTATTGCAAAATATGGTACTGACTCATTACGTTATTTTTTAACAACAAATTCCGCTCCAGGCTTAGATTTAAGATTTGATGAAACTAAGATTGAATCTTCATGGAATTATTTAAATAAGATTTGGAATATTTCAAGATATGTATTAATGAATTTACAAGAAGGATATTTAGAAACTCCTATTCAAGTAGAAAAACTAGACTTACCTTCTAAATGGATTTTATCTAGATTAAATAGAGTAATTGAAAATGTTGATTACAATATGGAAAAATATGAATTTGGTGAAGCTGCTAAATCTATTTATTCATTTGTTTGGGATGATTTTGCATCTTGGTATGTAGAATTATCAAAGGTTGATTTACAATCTTATGACCAAGAAGAACAACAAATGACTAAAAATGTATTAGTATATGTATTAAAG
>JAILGR010000203.1 GCA_024696565.1 Acholeplasmatales bacterium
CACAACCACATACATCACAGTAAACAACTAAATCATATCCACCTTCAACTTCACAAGTTGCTTCTATTCTATTTTCTTCAACTGCTTCTAAAGGTGTATGACCTAAGGCACTTATAGTTTCATTTTTAGTATCAGTATATGTTAAATATGTTGCAGTATATGTTC
This sequence comes from Acholeplasmatales bacterium, assembly GCA_024696565.1. Taxonomy (GTDB): domain Bacteria; phylum Bacillota_I; class Bacilli_A; order Acholeplasmatales; family Anaeroplasmataceae; genus Anaeroplasma. The sequence continues at coordinate 166 of JAILGR010000203.1, forward strand.
TAATACCAGTTAATATACAAGTTGGATTTGTTGTAATTTCACTTGTAATTTGTGCATCATATGTAACTTTATGATTTGAATCATTGATACATATAAATGTAACTGTGGCTGATTCATAACCAGTCCAGTTCCATACTGGATTTGAATAATCATAATCATGGCCTAAGGCCGCAATTATTAATGATTCATATGTTACTTCATTCTTATCTGAATCGAAATATTTACCACATTCAGAACAATGATAATGTGCTTTTAATCCTTCTGCTTCACAAGTGGCAGGGACTTCTGGTATTAATTCACCATAGTTATGACCTAAAGCGGCAATTATTTCTTCTTTAATATCTGTATGTATTCCATTATATTCTGCTGTTGCAGTCCATAATCTCTTACCAGTTTTAGTACAAGTAGGCGCTTCAGTTATTTCACTAGTCATAGTAACATCAACATAATGCTTATGATTACTATCATATGTACATGTTAATTGATATGTAGCAGTAAAACCATCCCATACCCATTCTGGATTTTGATAATTATGACCATGAGCTGGAATTGTTACATGTTGTCTACTAATTTCTTCATGACATACAGAACAATAGGAAACTAAATCATAGCCACCATCTTCAGTACATGTAGCTTCCACTCTATTCTCTTCTACTTGAGGTGACCATGTATGTCCTGTAGGAGATAAGGTAACATGAGTTCTTTGTAACTCTTCATGACATTCACTGCAATAAATTACTAAATCGTAGCCGCCCTCTTTTGTACATGTAGGCTCTACTCTATTCTCTTCTACTTGTGATCCCCACTTATGGCCTGTTGAATAGATAGTAGGAACTACATAAATTCGATTATTTCCTTCACTATCTGAATACATTTCTCCACAAGAATCACAAATATAATATGCTTCATTTCCATTTTCTTCACATGTCGCAGGTTTAGCTTCTACAAGTACTAAATGATGATTAACTGTTAATCTTGCAGTTTGACCTTCAAAATCATCTAAGTAAATAGAAATTCTTAAACCATTATCACTACATTCTAGTATTTCTCCATTAGATATTGATGTAGTAATAATGCCATTCTTTCTTTGATAAATAGAAGAGTCTGTGCTTGCAAAATTATTATATGAAACATTTGTTACAGTTCCATCATTATAAATAATAGTAATTGCCAAATCAGATAAATCTAATTCATCTTTTGCGTTATATGTTAATTTAGGATTTGTATTGATATTAATTTGTTCAATTTTCTTCTCTTCTATTTCAACAGTTACTGCTGCTGAAGCATAAGCTAATAATGTTTCTTTATATCTAAAATAATACTTTCCTACAGCCATATTAGTCATGGTTGTAGATGTACAATTTGTCCATGTAATACCATTAACAGAATATTCCATTGCTGTAGTACAACCAGTGATAGTACCAGAATCTTCACCCATTACACTTTGAATTGAACCTCTAACACTAGTAGGTGCATCAGCTGCTTTTTTCACTTCATAAAGATAAACGTTAGCATTTGTAGCTCTACTTGGTGTAGATGTTGTTAATCTTAAACCATAGTTACCATTTTTAATTGAACTAGTTGTAACTGTTACATTTCTTTGAGTTGTACTAGTAATATTAGTATTACTATACAAATAAATATATCTTGAACCATTACTTACACGATAATAATTCCCATACGCTGTAAAAGTCCATAACATTGAATCAGTTGCTTCAACAACAATGTATGGAGTATTAGAGGATGTTTGAACTGTAACTTGAGTTGTAGTACCTCTATTAGTATTATTATTTGTAAAAGCATAGCCGGTTCCACTTGTATTAGTACCAACAATTAAATATTGTTTGCCACTTTCAATTGTTGAAGCTAAAACATAAGTTCTTGCCCCAGATTCTTCTGGTGTAGCGTTAATGTAGCCAAATGTTTTACCAGTGATTTCTTCACTTCCAACCTTTGGTACAACCCAGAAGTAATATGGAGTTTCATTAGTTAAATTAGTAACTGTAATACTATTTGAAGTAGTATTTTGATAGAATGTTTTACTAGCTTCAAAATCATTAACAACACTATAATATACATCATATGATGTAACTTGATTTGTAAGTGTATATCCGCTACAGAAAGTATTAGAATAATCTAAACTCCAATTTAGCTTTACAGAAGCATCTCCTTCTGTTGCAGTTAATGACATAGTAATAGGTTGTAAAACCATATTATAATTATTAGTATCTGGATCATAAAAAGATGATAAAGAATCAGTATCACTTAAATCTATATTATATGCATTATCACCAGATATATAAGTTAATCTATTACTATCAACATCAGCAGAAGCCCAGATTACTGACTTGTTCTCTTTTTCCTCTAATGGATTAGCAAATAAAGAAATACTTTCATTAGAATTAGAACCAACGATGTATGAATCACCATAAATAGTACCACCTGTAATGTCAAAATCAGAATTAACAAATACAGTTAATGTTAAAATATGCTCATCAGAACTTAAGCTCTTACCAGAGCCTGCATATTGTGGGGCTTCAATTCCTTCAGAACAATCATCGCCAGTTCTAAATACTATATTATCTAAATCACTATAATCAAATTCAACCTTAACAGTTGAATAATTACTATTTGTTGAAGAATTTGCTAAAGAATCAGATGATAATGGAGCATAAGGAACACCATTTTCATCTTCTACTAATGCTACTTGTTTATATGTAGCATTACCTTGTGTACCATCTTCATCAATAATAGATCCTGTTTTAGTTGAGGCAAAAACACTATCTGATTCAGATGCTTGATAAGAATTAGAATCAACTTCTATTTCATTTATTAATGCTTGAGATGAACCAGAAACAGAACCATATACGCATCCTTCTAATTCTAATGTACCAGATGCATATTCATAAACATCTTGACCTGTCTCATTACCATTATTAGCTAGATAAACATTATCTAATAAAATAGAGTTTGTACATACAAGTGTTGATTGATTATTACCAATACCTCCACCAGAATATGTACCATTAGTAGTTGCATTACCAGCAATAATAGAATTAATTACATATAATTGACCATTTTTACAGTTATTAATACCACCACCAATTTCTTGGCTAGTATTATTAGCGATAGTTGAATTAACAATGTACATATAAGCATTAGTGCCAGTTCCATTGTTACCAGTGTTTTCTCCACCACCGCCACCATATTCAAAACTTCTATTTTCAGAAATAGAACAATTATCAACAATTAAAGTTCCTTGTTGATTTTGAAAACCAGCACCATAATTAGCTATATTACGATAAATAGATGAATTGGTCAATACAAGTTTACAACCAACAGTATTTCTTAAACCTCCACCTGGAGTATTTGTTGAACCTGAATTAGAAATCTGACAATTATCTATATATAATGTTGATTTATTATTAGTTGAATTAGCACTTTCACCATTAACAATAGCAGTTGTGCCACCACCCTTAATATTACAATTCTTAATTGTTACTGTTGCGTTAGCACTAACATAAAATAATGTATAGTTAGATGCATTAGTATTAACTACACCTTGATCTGTAGTACCTGTTACTTCTGCTTTAATTGTCTTTTTATTACCACTATTAGTAATATCACCATCAATTACACTACCATTAGTTAAAGTAATAGAATTAGATAAAATAATTTCATCATATACTGATGAAGACAATGCTTCTTCTAATTCACTTTGAGTAGTAACATTTATAGATAGGGCATATGTAGTAGTTTTATTTAATAAATTAAATAGGACAGCAAAAAAAGTCATTGTTATAGCAATGACAAAAAGCAATTTATAGCAAATGTTCAAAACAACTTTTCTTGCCTTCATGCTAAAATCCCCCTAAAATAATGGCATAAAAAAACTGCTAGCGTATAGATAAATATATGTAGCAGCTGGCTGACCTGTTCTGGTCCCTGTAGTTTTGCGTCATTACATTCCTGTAATTTTGCCCTATATGTATAATATATTTTTTATTATATAACAAGCGTAAAACGTTTTCAATAAAGATAACCTTGTTATAAACAAAAAACACAGTTTTTGTCTTCTTTTATGACAATAAACTGTGTTTTGTTCTTATAAAACGATCTCTTCTATAAAACTTACAAATGGTAATGTAGCTAAAGATTCAATTATTTCTTTATGAATTTTAAACTGTCTTAACTCTTTCTTATAAATAGATAATGCTATTGTATAAACATATAAACCACTATTTGCATAAGCTAGATTCGATTCAATATCAGCTACTGTTAAACCTAAATTACGTAATACTGTAACGAATTCAGCTAAATCGGTTTTATTCTTTAATTCTAGATGAATTTCAAAATGGGTATATCTATTTTTTAAGAAAATTTCCGCTCTTGGTAATACAAATACACTTAAGAACAAAGGTAAATAAATAATTTACCTCAAGGAACTTATTGCTCCTTTTTTTAACGCCTCAAATGACTTGAAGTCGTTTTGGTGTGCTCACACCTCTACGTAATAGATTTGAAATTACTTCCATATCACATACGCTACTTTTTCTATATATATTTAATGCTCCATTTATATCAGCATTTATATATTTTTTATCTTTTGTTTTATAT
>JAILGR010000206.1 GCA_024696565.1 Acholeplasmatales bacterium
GCTAAATCAATGTGTTTATGTTCTAATGCATCTATTGATGATGAAGGTAATGAATTTGGTGATCCAACTGAAGTAGCATTAGTAGTATTGGCTAAGAAGTTTGGTTATTCAAAAGCGGATTTAGAAAATGAATATAAAAGAGTAGATGAATTACCTTTCGATTCAGTAAGAAAGATGATGTCTACTAAGCATGAAACAAAAGATGGTTCTATTGTATTTACAAAAGGAGCTCTAGATTCTATTTTAGCTCATACAACTAAAATTTTAGTTAATGGTCAAGAAAGAGATATTACTCCTTCGGATTTAGCAAAAATTAATGAAACAAATGCATATTTTGCATCTAAAGCTTTAAGAGTATTAGCTATGGCTTATAAGAAAACTGATACTATCTTAGAAGAAGATTTATGCTTTGTTGGTTTAGTTGCTATGATTGACCCACCAAGAAAAGAAGTAAAGAGTGCAGTTGAAAAATTCAAAACTGCTGGTATTACTACTGTAATGATTACAGGTGACCACAAGGCTACTGCCTTTGCTATTGCTAAAGAACTTGGTATTGTTGAAAACGAGAAAGATTGTTATAGTGGCGCTGAAGTTGATGCATTAAGCTTTGATGAATTAGTTGAAGTTTGTGCTACTGCTAGAGTATTTGCAAGAGTTTCTCCTGAAAATAAAGTTTCTATCGTTAAAGCTTTTCAAAAGAGAGGAAACATTTGTGCAATGACTGGTGATGGTGTAAATGATGCTCCATCATTAAAGACTGCAAATATCGGTATTGCTATGGGTATTACTGGTACTGATGTTGCCAAAGATGCTGCTGATATGGTATTAACTGATGATAACTTTGCTTCTATTGAAAAAGCTGTAGAAGAAGGAAGAAGTATTTATTCTAATATTAAGAAGACTGTATTATTCTTATTAAGTTCAAATATAGCTGAAGTATTATCTATGTTTGTCTTAATTGTTATTGGTCTACCTGCTCCACTTATTGCTATTCATTTACTATGGGTTAACTTAATTACTGACTCATTACCTGCAATTGCCCTTGGTATGCAACCAAAAGAAAAAGATATTATGAATAATAAGCCAAGAAATGCTAACGAAGGTATATTTGCTCATGGTGGTATTTGGTTAACATTTGGTTATGGTGCATTCTTAACTATTTCAGTAATTATTGCATACTTCTCATGTGCCTGGGCACAAGGAGTTGTTGGATTCCAAAATATTAAAGCATTCTATGAAACAACTCCTGCTGCATTAAGTCAAGCAAGAACTATGGCATTTACTACATTAGCCTTTGCTGAATTATTCCATATGATTGGTATGACTAATGTTAAGCAATCATTCATTCATATCTTCAAAGAGAAGAACTTAATGTTATGGGTTGCTATAATTGTTGGTGTTGTATTACAATTGATGGTTGTAGAATTACCTGGTTTATCTAATCTATTCAAAACAAGTGGATTAACTCTTCAAGCTTGGGGTATAGTTGCAGCATTGTCTGTATTGCCATTGCTAGTTCATGAGATTTATGTTATAGTTTTAAAAATTCAAAAAGCAAGAAAAAAATCTTAGGAAATTGCCTCTTCTTATGAAGAGGCTTTTTTTTCTTTAAAAAAGGAGTATAATGTTTGGGGTTGGAGGCTTATATGATAGCAACATTAATTATTTCAATAATTACATTTTTATCAATAACATTATCAATATTATTTTTTCCTAGTGTTACTATTAAGGAAAAAAGGATATCTTTATATTGGATTATAGCTTTATTTTCGGCTTTGTTATTAGTTGCTACTACATTAGTTCCAATTAATGAATTATTTGAAAGTTTAGTATCTGATAGTGAAATTAATCCTTTAAAGATATTAGTATTATTCTTTTCGATGACTTTATTATCTATTTTTTTAGATGAAGCTGGATTATTCCATTATTTAGCTAATAAAGCTTTAAAGATTGCTAAAAATAATCAATATGTATTATTTATTATTTTATATTTATTAACGGCTGTACTTACTATTTTTACATCTAACGATGTCGTTATATTAACATTTACACCATTTATTTGTTTTTTTTGTAAAAATGCTAAAGTAAAGCCAATTCCTTATTTAGTTAGTGAATTTGCTGCTGCTAATACTTGGAGTATGATGTTATTAATTGGTAATCCTACTAATATATATTTAGCAACATCTGCTAATATTTCATTTATAGATTATTTTAAGGTAATGGCTATCCCAACACTTGTATGTGGTGTTACTGAATTATTAATTATTTTATTAATATTCCATAAATCATTAAAAGAAAAGATGGATATTACTATAGATGATTATAAAATAGAAGATAAATTAGAATTAGTATTTGGTGTTATTCATTTAGG
>JAILGR010000114.1 GCA_024696565.1 Acholeplasmatales bacterium
AAGTAAAAAAAGAAGCAATCATATTAAAGAATAAATTACATAAAAAATCTTTAATATGATTGCTTCTTTTTTTACTTCATCGTCATCTAAATTGTTATTTAAATAATCAATCTTAGCTTCTAAATCCATTATCTTTTTCTACCTAATCCAACTTTATTATAAACCTTAGAAATCTTTTTTCTAGCTAAATATTTAGCATAGTCTCTTCCTTGGTCTAATACTTCATCAATGATAGGAGAATTAATTAATTCATTATATTTCTTTTGGATTGGTTCAATTTCATTAACTACAGCATTAGCTACATCTTCTTTAAATGTAGCATAATTAGAATTTTCATATTTTTTAACTAAATCTTCAATCTTAGTATCTGTACAACAAGATAAGATAGTTAATAAGTTAGAAATGCCAGGTTTGTTTTCTGGATCAAATGCTACTTTAGCATCTAAGTCTGTAACAGCTGACTTAATTTTCTTTCTTATTATATTAATATCATCTAATAAAGATATAAATGCTTTAGGGTTAGGATCTGATTTGCTCATTTTTTTAGTAGGATCAGTTAAAGACATAATCTTAGCACCAGAAGGAGCAATGAATGGTTTTGGGACAACAAATGTTTCGCCATATTTATTGTTGAATCTTTCAGCTAAAGTTCTAGTTAATTCTAGATGTTGTTTTTGGTCTTGTCCTACAGGTACACAATCAGCATCATATAATAATATATCTGCTGCCATTAGTGATGGGTAAGTAAGTAGTCCTGCACTAACACCTTCAGTTTGTTTTGCCTTTTTATCTTTATATTGTGTCATTCTTTCTAATTCACCAATATAGCTATTGCATTCTAATACCCATGCAAGTTCGGCGTGTTCAGAAACTTCTGATTGAATAAAGATATGAACTTTAGATGGATCAAGTCCACAAGCTAAATAAATAGCTACTAAAGAACGAATATTCTTTTTTAATGCTTGTCTGTCTTGTGGAACAGTAATTGCATGCAAGTCAGCCACAAAAACCATAAAATCGGTAAAATCAGGATGATCTTGTAATTTTACAAATTGTTTAACTGCTCCTATATAATTTCCTAATGTAATATTACCGCTTGGTTGAATTCCTGATAAAAATCTCATAATAAATACCTCCAAATAAAAATAATAAAAGCGCCCTCAAGAATGATTCTTAAGGACGCTATAATAGCGCGGTGCCACCTTAATTCTAGTTGCCTAGCTCTTAATATTTAGATAAAACCATTTCTAATTATAAATACTCTAGTCTTTCACCATCACTAGTCGCTAAAAGTAGTTGATTTATAAAAATACTTACCAATAATTTACCATATTCGCAAACAAAAAGCAATATTTTGTTTTAACAGAAAAAACATTAAGTGAAAACGTTATCTTGAATAAAAAAAGTGATAAAGGGCAATATTTATCTATTTTATGAATTTTGTTTCAGAAAAACAATAAAAATGCAAATATAATGCAGTTATAATCAAAAAAAGTTCAGTTATGAAACAAAAAAATGTGAAAAATACGAAAAATATATTGCAAGTATGTAAAAAAAAGAATATAATGTTAGTAACTTTTTCTAAGGAGGAGTATTAATATACTCATCTAAGGGAGAGAAATTATTAACAAGGAGAACAATTATGAAACTTAAAAAAATAGGTTTTGCAGCATTAGCTGCAACAGCAGTATTCGGTTTAGCTGCTTGTAATCCAGAAGCAACACCAAATACACCTGACACTCCGGATACACCTGACACTCCGGATACACCAGATAATCCATATGAGGGTTTAGTAACTTCAGGATCATACACTTACAACACATATTCAGAATCACTTGGTGATAACTGGAACCCACACACTTGGGAAGATAGTGGTGATAGCGCAATTTTAGGTTATCTATCTGTTGGTTTTGTTGATATGTCAATTAAATCAACTGAAGATTCAGAATATCAATGGGTATACGAAATGGCTGAATCTATCACTGATGTTACAAAAGATAACAAGGCTGATTTAACAAAATATAAATCAACATTACCTGCTGGTAAGACTGCAGATCAAGTTGAAGAAGGTTATGTATTCCAAATCAAATTAAATAAAAATGCTAAATGGCAAGATGGTACTGCTATCAACGCAGATAGCTATATCGAGTCTATGAAGAGATTATTAGACCCTGAAATGCTAAACTATCGTGCTAACTTATATATCAATGGTGAATCTGCAATCGCAGGTGCATATGATTACTATTATTCTAAGACTGAAGGTTTATATGTAGGAGTTGCTAGTGGCGGATATGCTAACAACGCTGCAGCAATTGCCGCTGGTCAAACACTTTATTTAGATGCAGAAACTTTCTGGAATGCTAAAGGTTACACTGATGCTGATGGTAATAAACTTCCGAAATGGATACCAATCACTGATACTACAGTATATGGTGCATATAATTTATTAGATAAATTCGATAAGACTAATCCAGAACATTGTGATCCATATACAGATGCAGCTGGTTATGATTATGTTGAATTACCTGCAAAATATA
>JAILGR010000226.1 GCA_024696565.1 Acholeplasmatales bacterium
GTTAGCGATGGATTAATGATTTCTATAATCATTGTTGGAACATTAATTCTTCTTCTATCTTTAATAGATGCAATAATTGTACAAATACCATCTGTATTAAATACTAATAAATCAAAGATTACACCAATAGCAACAATAGGAATTACTGATATTGGTCCAAAGAAGACAATAGGAGTTAAAACAATTCTTGTTTTCATGGCAGGATCATTTTCTTTATCTAAAACAGCTAAAGAAGATTTTTGGCAAGCCATTGTTAAAGATGTAATACTCTTTTTCTTATAAGTAAGTCTTCTTAATCTAACTTTTTTAAAATAGTGGGAATAACTATTTCCAAATAGTAATGAACCAGTTGCAGAAACTTTAATATGATTTAAGTCATGATTATCAAGAATTAATCTTGCAACCTCTTCACCAGTTTTTCCGATACTATTTTCTCTTCTATTATATTTAACATATGATACCATCAAATAAATTTGAACAATACCACCAATTAAAGATAGAAGAAGAATTAATGTTCCAACAATGATTATAGAAATCATTAATCCATCGCTAACGCCTTCTACAATTTCTAAAAACATATTAACCATCCTTTCTATGTAAATTTATTATACTATATTTTTGTTTATGTAAACAATATTATTGCAAAAAAAGGGTATTTGGTTTATTATATTTTGGGTGATGTTTTGATGTTTAATAAGAATAATTGGAAAGAACCTATTTATAAAGATGATTTAATATATGTTATATTAAATGGCTTTATCTCTGCTATTTTATGTGGAATTTTAGCTGGTGTAATAGATTATTTGTTTATTTATTTACAAGTGCCATTTAGAATTGATTTTGGATATATAATTATTGTATTTATTGTTTCATATCGTATTAGAAATGCTTTTAATACTAATCATATATTATATGCCCTATTAGCTATAATATTCTTATTCTTAAGTTTTTATTTTGCATATGTTACTCCGCATGTTATGGGGGCAATTATTTATGGAATTGATCCATTTTATGTTTTCAAAGATCCAATGTATTACTTATATTTTATTATGCCACCTGCTTCTAGCATTCCATTTTTAATGCCTGCATATGCGACATTTAGTCCCACAAATTTGATATTTGATTTAATTGAAGTATTTTTTATGGCTTATGCTTTCTATTACACTTATACAAGTGTAAGAAGAAGAAAATAGATGAAAATGTTTTCCCTCATTATTTTAATAAATGAGGGATTTTCTATTTTATAAATTTATAGTATAATAATTATTGGTAAAAACAATTTAAATTTAAGGAGATAAAAAATATGCCATTTATTACAAGCGTTTATGCTAGAGAAGTTTTAGACTCTCGTGGTAACCCAACTGTTGAAGTTGAAGTTACAACTGAATCTGGTGCTTTCGGACGTGCTTTAGTTCCATCTGGAGCTTCTACAGGTGTTCATGAAGCATTAGAATTACGTGACGGAGATAAGTCTCGTTACTTAGGAAAGGGTACATTAAAAGCAGTTAAGAATGTTAATGATGTTATCGCACCTAAATTATTAGGTATGGATGTAACTCAACAAGTTGCTATTGACCACTTAATGATCGCTCTTGATGGTACTGAAAACAAGAACAATCTTGGTGCTAATGCTACATTAGGTGTTTCTATGGCTTGTGCTCGTGCAGCTGCAAACTATTATGGAATTCCTCTATATAACTATTTTGGTGGATTCAATGCAAAGCAATTACCATTACCTATGATGAACATCTTAAATGGTGGTGCTCATGCTGATTTCTGTATTGATTTCCAAGAAATCATGATTTTACCTGTTGGTGCACCTTCTATTAGAGAAGCTGTACGTATGGGTGCTGAAGTATTCCATGCATTAAAGAAGATTTTAAAGGCTAACGGTTATGTTACATCTGTTGGTGATGAAGGTGGTTATGCACCTAAGTTAGGTTCTAACACAGAAGCTTTCGAGCGTGTTGTTGAAGCTATCAAGGCTGCAGGTTATGTACCTGGTAAAGATATTTGCTTAGGTATCGACGTTGCTGCATCTGAATTCTACAATGAAGAAACTAAGAAGTATGTATTAAAGGCTGATAAGGGTGAATTCACTTCTAAGGAAATGGTAGATGTTTACTATGCTAACTTAGTTGAAAAGTTCCCTATCGTTACTATTGAAGATGGTCTTGCAGAAGATGACTGGGAAGGCTGGAAGTATTTAACTGATAAGTTAGGTGACAAGGTTCAATTAGTTGGTGATGACTTATTCGTTACTAACACTAAGAGATTAGTTAAGGGTATTGAACTTGGTGTAGCTAACGCTATCTTAATTAAGGTTAACCAAATTGGTACTTTAACAGAAACTTTCGAAGCTATCGAAACTGCTAAGAGAGCAGGTTATACTGCAATCGTTTCTCACCGTTCTGGTGAAACAGAAGATACTACAATTGCTGATATCGTAGTTGGTACAAATGCTGGTCAAATCAAGACTGGTTCTGCATCTCGTACTGACCGTATTGCAAAATACAACCAATTAATCAGAATTGAAGATGATCTAAATGGTCGTGGTCAATTCCCTGGTGTATCAGTATTTGCTGGTAAGAAGTCTATTTACTGCATTAAGTAATTATTTTAACCAAAAAATTGAGGCAAGAAATTGCCTCTTTTTCTTTGGCAAAAAAAACTTTACATCATTTTTCTTTTGTGATATTATATTCAATGTCCGATTTTGAGGACCTTTTTAACCTAGCAGCTTAGCCAAGTGGTAAGGCACTGGACTCTGACCCCAGCATTCATAGGTTCGAACCCTATAGCTGCTGCCAAATTGATATAATAGCCAGATACTTTGTTATCTGGCTTTTTTTATTGAAAGAAGTCATATTATAAACTATAATTAAATTAGTGAAAACTATTTAAGGGAGTCAAATATGAAGAAAATATTTTTAATTATTATGTCATTTTTTATTATGCTTTCTTTAGCTTCTTGTAATAATACTAATGAAAATAATAATACTGATGATGACACTAAAACAGAATATGTAATTGATTTAGATAATAGAAATGAATTATTAAGACTAAAAAGCTCTATTGAGACTTATTTTGTTTCATCTAATGATAAATTCATTATAGATATTTATAACAAAAATTATGCCAATTCAGAATTTGATTTACCTCCATTTGAAAGTTATAAGCTATCTGTAGATTTTGAAATAGAATATTCTCATATTTTTGGAAATAATAGTGATGAATCTGCGGAATGGTTTATTTATAAAGAGGATAATGGATATGTTATGGCTGAAGATTTTAAAGGTACTAATCCTATAAAAACTTGGTGGGCATTTAATAAAACAACATCATCCTTTAGTAGTATTTTAGGCTTTTCTGGTTATGTTCAAGCTATTGCTTATTCAGATTTTGTAGATTATTTATTAAATTTAACAAAGGATAGCTATGATTCATACGAA
>JAILGR010000042.1 GCA_024696565.1 Acholeplasmatales bacterium
ACTAAAATCATTTTAGTTGATGAAAATATTGCAGAAGAAATACATAAGAAATTCTTAATAAATGAGAAGTGTGATTTGGCATTTACAAAGAAGAATATTGAAGTATTCTATCAACCAATATTATCAACTAAAACTAATAAATTTGTTAGTGCTGAGGCTTTAGTTAGATTAAAAGCTGATGATGGTAGATTAATCTATCCTGGCGATTTTATTACTGAAATGGAAAGAGATGGAAGAATTGTTCTTTTAGGAAAGATTGTTTTTTCTAAAGTTTGTGAATTTATTAGTCAAAATAATTTAGAAGAATTAGGATTAGATTATATTGAAGTTAATTTATCAGCTGTTCAAGCTACTCAAGAAGATTTAGCAAAAACTTATATTGAGATTATGGAAAAATATAATGTTAATCCTAAATATATTAATTTGGAGATTACAGAGACTGCTCAATCTGCTAGAAAGACAATGTTAAATAATATTAATGCCTTAAAAGAATATGGAGTTACTTTCTCTTTAGATGATTTTGGTACTGGTAATTCAAATTTGAATTATATTGTTGAAATGCCTGTAAAAATAGTCAAATTTGATAAAGAAATGGTAACATCATATTTTGAAGATAGAATTGCATCTTATGTAATGGATTCCACTATTGAAATGATAAAAGGATTAGGTCATAAGATTGTATTTGAAGGTATTGAAGAGGAATATCAGGTTAATAAAGCAAAGGAAATGAATGTTGAATTTATTCAAGGATATTATTATTCTAAACCTATAGATAAAAAAGCATTTTTAAAATTTATTAAAGAAAACAATGTTAAAGATAATTAAAGGCCATAAATTGGCCTTTTTGTTTTAATTAACTAAAGTTAAAAAGTGTTTTCTTTCTTTTTCTTAGATTGAATTGTAAGTGCCGATTTGATATAATAGAATAGATAAAGAGGTGACATAGGATGAAGCAGGTTTTAAATAGAATTCGTTCACTTTTAGTTGCTATAGTATTTTTCGCAGGAACAGTAGCTGCAGGTTATTTTGCATACTACTATCTAATGGTAGAAGATAACTATGTATTAGCAATATTATTTTTATCATTAGCGGTACTAAGCTTTGTTTTAGCAACTGTATTCGTCTATGTGTTTATTAATAAGAAGAATTCGGTAAGAATTAAGGAATTAGAACTAAGATTAAAAAAATGGACTAATATTTCATACCATGCATCTAAGGCTGGAGATGAAGCTTTTAATAAATTGCCAATAGGTATTGTATTATATGATCAACAATATATGATTGTTTGGGCAAATGAACATGCCAAAGAAATATTTAATAGTAAGCTTATTGATTCATCTATTGAATCTATATCTAAAGATTTAATGAGTGATGTAATTAGAGCACAAACTAAGATTAATTTGAAGTTTGATGATAAATCTTATGAAGTTGTTCATAATACTGAATTTAGTATCTTATATTTCTTTGATGTAACAGTAAGAGAAGATATTAAGAAAAGATATAATGAAAGAATTACAACTGTTGGTATTATCGAATTAGATAACTTTGAAGAATCAATTAAGAGATTTGATATGCAAGAAAAAGCTACTATTCGTGGTTCGATTTTGGGTGCAATATCTGATTGGTTGGCAAAGTATCATGGTTATTTACAAACACTTCAAGGCGATAGAATGGTATTTATCGTTGATAAAGAAGCTGTTTTAAAGATGAAAGCAGATAATTTTGATATTTTCGATAAGATTGAAGAGATTACTCAAAAATATCGTTTAAAGACATCAATTACAATTGGTGTTGCTTGTCATGATATTGCTTACGATGAACTTGGCGCCATGGCTCAAAGTCAGTTTGAATTAGCTGAAAAACGTGGTGGTGGTCAAGGCTGCGTTAATATTCAAGGTGAGGCTGTTTCATTCTTTGGTGCTAAGTCTAATGCAACAGAAAAGAATGACTTGGTTGAAGTACGTCAACAAACATTAGCATTAAAAGATCATGTTCAAAGTTCAACTAACGTAATATTAATGTGTCATAATTTCGCAGACTGTGATGCGATTGGTTCTATGATTGGTGCTTTCCGTATGGTTAAGACATCTGGTTTAGATTGTAAGATGGCTTTTGATGTTAATCGTGCCGATGTAACAGTTAAGAAGATTTATGAAATGATTAAGGCTGAACCTGCCTTAATTGAAAACTTTATTACAGAAGAACAAGCTTTAGAATTATTAAAGCCAACTACATTATTAATTATTACAGATACACAAGCTCCAAGACTTTGTATGTTCCCTAAATTATTAGAAAGAGCATCTAGGTTCTCAATTATCGACCATCATATCGATTCAGCTGGTGTTGGTTTTAAGGGTTTCTTATCAGATTATCGTGTAACTGCAGCATCAAGTGCAGTTGAACTTGTAACTGAGATGTTCTCATTCTATAATCCAAATATTAAGATTTCACCACTTGAAGCATCTATTATGTTATCAGGTGTAATCGTAGATACTAATAACTTTACTCAAAGATCAGGTGTTCGTACATTTGAAGTTTCAGCAACATTAAAATCATTTGGTGCTGATATGATATTTGTTCGTAAGTTATTACAAGAATCTATTGATAGTGAAAGATTAATTTCATCTAGTATTGCTAGAGCACAAATTTATGGTTCAAGATTTACTATTGTTTGTCTTGAGGAAAACGAGACTATTCCAGACCGTACTACATTGGCAAAGATTTCTGATAGACAATTAACTATTGCTGGTGTTGATGCATCATTTACTATTGGTAGAATTGATGAGACAACTTGTGGTATTTCTGCAAGAAGTTTAGGTGATACAGTAAACGTTCAATTAATTATGGAATCTATGGGTGGTGGTGGACACTTTAATAGTGCCGCATTACAACGTAAGGATTGCAAGATTAATGATTTAAAAGAAGAATTAATCAACATATTACGTCTTGAATATGTTGAAGGAGGTAATGAAACTATGAAAGTTATTTTAGTTAAAGATGTTAAGGGTAAAGGCAAGAAGGGTGAGACTAAAGAAGTTGCAAATGGTTATGCAAATTACTTAATCCAAAACAATCTTGCTGTAAGTGCTACACCTGAAAACATTAAGAAGTTTGAAGAAGCACAAGAAAAAGAAAGAATTGCTAAAGAAAATCAACATAACTTATTACTTAAGTTTAAAGATGAGATTCAAGGTAAGCAAATTAAGGTTCAATTAAAGATTGGTGCTGGTGGAAAGACTTTCGGTCATATTACAGATAAGTTAGTTTGTGATGAATTCCAAGCTCAAACTGGTATTCATTTAGATAAGCGTAAAGTTGAATTACCTGCAGATATTAACTCTGTTGGTATTTATACAGCAACAGTAAAATTAGCTTCTGATATTATTGCTCAATTTGAAATTAACGTAGAAGAAAAGAAGTAGCTAGGAAAGGACATTCGGTATGAACAAAGATAATATACAGGTTCCAACAGAAATTGATTCCGAAATTGCGATTATCGGATGTATATTTCTGGATCCTAATGTAATATTTCAAGTGGCTGATGAAATTAGCCCTGATGATTTTTATGATGCTAGAAATAGATTAATATATAGAACTATGGTTGAATTAAATAGAAGCGGTAGTGCCATTGATGCAACTACAGTTTCTTCATATTTAAATCAAAAGAATGTTTTTGAACAAGCCGGTGGTTTTGAATATTTATCTAAACTAGTTGATTATGGATATTCTACAGAAAATATAGATACATATATTGATTTAGTATTGAATGCATCTTTAAGAAGAAATGCAATTAATACGTTAAATAATTTAGTTCAAAAGGGATACGACATTAATGTTGACGCTTTTGAATATATTGATGATGTTGAAAGAACAGTATTTGATCTATCTAAAAGAAGAAAAGTTGATGAATTTAGAGGTATTAAAGCTGTAGCGGAGGCTGTAAGTCAACAAACAATTAAAAATGCAGCAAGAGATGGAGAAATCATTGGTATAGATACAGGTTATAATTCTGTTAATAGAATTACTCAAGGATTTCAATCTGGTCAGCTAATTATTTTAGCTGCAAGACCTGCGATGGGTAAATCAGCAATGGCTATGAATTTAGCTGTTAATGTTGCAACACATAATAATAACGGTAATGCAACTGTTGCTATTTTTAACCTAGAAATGTCTGCAGAACAATTAGTTGAAAGAATGATTGCTTGTGAATCAAGCATTAGATTAAATCAAATTAAAAATGGTCGTATTTATAAAAACGATTGGGTTCGTTTCAATACAAGTGTAGAAAAACTTGGTAAACTTAATTTATATTTTGATGATTCATCAGGATCAACTATTGCATCAATTAGAGCAAAATGTAGAAAACTTAAAGCTAATTCTAGATTAGATTTCGTTGTAATTGATTATTTACAATTGATTGAATCTGAAGGAAAAACTCAAATTGAAAAAGTAACTAAGATTACTCGTGCCTTAAAACTTATGGCAAGAGAATTAGATTGTCCGGTTTTAGCTTTGTCACAGTTAAGCCGTGATGTAGAAAAAAGAGATGGAGAGAAAAAGCCAATTATGGCTGACTTGAGAGATTCTGGTTCTATTGAACAGGATGCCGATATTGTAATGTTCTTATATCGTGAAGATTATTACAATAAGCAATCTGAAAGAAAGGGCGAAGCAGATTTAATTGTTGCTAAAAACCGTTCTGGTGCAACATCTGATGGCTTACCATTTATATTCACCCCAGAATTCCAAAGATTTAAAGAAAAGAAAGAAGAAGAGTAACATGGTAGATAGATTAAAAATAATGGAGGCTCGTTATAACGAAATTAATGAGTTGTTAATGCAACCAGAAACTGCCTCCGATGTAAAGAAACTAACTGTCCTATCTAAAGAACAAAAGTCTTTAGAAAAAGTAGTAGTTTTATATCAAGAAATGAAAAAATTAGAAGCTTCAATTCCAGATTTAAAGGAAATGAAGAAATCAGAAGATAAAGAATTATCAGAAATGGCTGAAATGGAATTAGCTGAGGCTGAAGATAGATTAGCTGTTATTAATGATGAGATTAAGGTATTATTATTACCTAAAGATCCTAATGATGAAAAGGATGTTGTAGTTGAAATTCGTGGTGCTGTAGGTGGAGATGAGGCAAATATTTTTGCCGGAGATCTATTCCGTATGTATTCAAAATATGCTGAATCAAAGGGCTGGAAGATTACTGTTTATGATGCAATGGAATCAGCACAAGGAGGATATTCTAATATTTCTTTTAAAGTAAGTGGAGATAGTGTATATTCTTATTTAAAATATGAATCAGGTGGACACCGTGTACAACGTATACCTGTAACTGAAGCAAATGGTAGAATTCAAACATCAATTGCTACAGTATTAGTTATGCCTGAAGCTGAAGAAATTGATTTCCAATTGGAAGAAAAGGATTTAAGAATTGATACATTCTGTTCTTCAGGACCTGGTGGACAGGGTGTTAATACAACATATTCTGCAGTTCGTGTAACATACATTCCTACTGGTGATTATGTAGCTTGTCAAATTTATCGTTCTCAACATGAGAATAAGGCAACTGCTATGGAATTATTAAGAACTAGAATTTATGAACGTATGTTAGAAGAAGAAGCCCAAAAGACTGGTGCTACTCGTCAATCATTAATAGGACATGGTGAAAGAAGCGAAAAGATTCGTACTTACAACTATCCACAAAATAGAGTTACAGATCATCGTATTGGTTTTTCAATCAATAGACTTGATGCCATTATTGATGGTAAATTAGATTTAGTGATTAATGAATTAATTGCAGAAGATCAAAAAAGAAAGTTATCAAGTGAAGAAGAAATTAAGTTATAATTTCTACTAGGAGGCGATCTTTATGACTAATGAAGTTCATAAATTTAGAAAGTCATTAAAGCTCACTCAAGAAGAATTAGCCAGTAAGGTAGGAGTAACAAGACAAACGATTATTTCTATTGAACAGGGTAAATATGTGGCATCTTTGCCACTAGCACTGAAGATTGCACAGGTTTTTGGCGTTAGTGTAGAAGATGTATTCAATCTTGAGGAGGGTGATTAGAAATGGAAAATTTACGTAAAATTACTAAAATAAAACTAGCAGTAATGTTATCTAGTATGACATTACCACTTATCATAATTATTGTAATGGCAGTCGTACCATTTGACTTTAGTGGTCAAGAAACTTCATTATTTGAAAGATTCCCACCACTTCCTTATATTATTGCCGTTTTAGTTGAAGCTTATTTAGCTTATAAAAACTATAGATATTATAAAGTATTAAAAGATGATGATTATGCTAAGTATTATATGATTAAAAAGAACGATGAAAGAAATAAAATGATTCGTTTATATACTAACGCATTAGTACATAAGATTTTTATCTATATTTTAGGAGTTATTCTAATTGCTGCTGCGTTTGTTAGAGAAGATTTATTCTAT
>JAILGR010000045.1 GCA_024696565.1 Acholeplasmatales bacterium
AAATGCTCCACCTGATTGTGACCTTGAAAAAATCGTTTCATTTATATGCCTTAATATATAAGCTTCTTTTACTGTATTTTTGTTCTCAATTTTAGAACATAGTTTTGTACACAATTTGCAATCAACACAGGAACTAATATTTATTTTTGGATAATAAAAGCCTTTTTGATCTTCTATCATTTTAATAGCTTTTTTAGGGCATGCCAATGAGCACAATCCACATCCTGAACAATTTTTATCTGCAATCATCCTTCTTATCCTTACGCATATTTAATATATTTTTTATTCTTTTTCTGTTAATAATCAAATAAATCAAATAAATAATTCCATAGCCCCAAAATATATCAACCGGTTTGAAGGTATAGCAACCAATAACAAACAAAATAATAAGTAATATTTCTTGTATAAGTTCTTTATATATACAAACATTCATCCATTTTGCTAAAAGCAATTCAGAAACAATACTCCTTAATCCTATTATTACTAGAATTCCAATAGCAACAAAGGATATATTTTTAACATAAAAAGCGCCAAGTAATCCAATAAAAATGCTATTTATTAGTGTCCCAACATTTATAAATAATAAAGCAGTTTCTCTTCTCATGGATTTAAAAAAAGAACTGCATAACATTTGCATTTTACCATCAAATACACATATGGGTAAAAAAATGGGAAGGTATGTCAAACTTTGAGAATATTGGTTTAGAAAATAATTAATCAATAACATTATTGGGAAATACCCAAGCATGACTATAGGTAAAATTATACTCAAAATATCATTTAAGTATATATATACGGTTTTAATCCTATTATTGGGAATTCTTCTAAGCGCTGGAAAAACAATAATACTAATCTGACTTATGAAAGTTAGAAATACATTGGCTAAAGTTAATGAAAAGCTAAAAAAGCCGAAAACTTCTACCCCCCATGCCATGTCTACAATTAATCTGCAACTTGCAACGGTAAAACTACTAGCATATGTTGAAATCATAAGTTGAATACCGCACTTGATATTCTTTATTATATCATTAAATGCTTCTTTATAAGATGCCCTTTTCCATTTCACTATTTCTTTAGCATTGTAAGCAAGATATATCCCCGCCAAAACATGTCCTAAAACATACATATATATAATTATTTTAAAATCATATATTTTTAAAAAAATTATAATTCCAATTGCTATAAACCAAGTAGTATTTTGTAATATTACAGATATAGAATAAATGCTTGTTAAATTTACAGATTGTAAGATATAAATAAGGTATCCATTCGCATTAACTATTATAATACATAAGACACATACAATCAGAACAAATTTCCTATCATATTCAATGTCTTGTAAACAAACTATCAATCCCAAAAAACATGCAACAACAAATTGAAATGTAATAAAAATTCTTCTTTCACATGAAAGGAGTTTAAAATCCAAATCTTTATAATTCTTCCCTCCCAATCGTAAATATAAACCATCATTTATTCCAATCCTAGTTATACTAACATAAGAAACATAAGTTAAAAACAATTGCCAATATGCAAAACTTTTTACCCCTACCAAAGAAGGAGCAACGAATGTCATCATAAGACTTGATGCTAAAGAAACTGATTGTGCACCAAATGCAAAGAAAAAATTTTTTTTAACCGACTTATCCATAATGATACTCACTTAATTAAATCCGTTTCCATGTAGTTATTCAGATAATACGCTCCCATATTCATCATCATTTACATCAATCCTTATTAACAATTACATTGAAATAATATGATTCAAATATTTGGAGATATGTTCTTTTCTTTTTTGTATCACCGAGCCATAAATAAAGATCCATATCCAATACGAGCATAAATCCAAATCTGGACATGCAAGAATTTGTGCAATCATTGCTGAGGCCACAGCTAGTTTTGTAGGAAACAATTGAGATGAATACTTATAAATTTTATTAAAAAATATTGATACATTAAACCAAAGATATGCGAATAACCCTAAAATACCTATCTCGCCTAACAATGAATAAATAATACTACTTCCTCTGCATTGTTTATATCCTATCCCGAATAAAGGCGAAGTCCTGAAAACGCTCATAGCATTCATATTAAACTTAACCCTCTGTCTAAAAGAAGCAGAGTCACTTTTCGATAATATGACAGCGTCTATCAGTGAATAAAATCCCAAATATAGGACTGCCAGAAAAGTTATACTCCCTATCACTATAATAGTCTTTTGCTTTAGTGAAAAAGTATTGGAAAAACAAACAAACAGCAACCCCATTAAAAAAAAAGCTCCGTATGCAGTTGATGATTTAGTCATTAATATTTCACAAAAAATAGTTCCCAAAAGCAAATAGTTCTTTTTCCATTTTTCCTTTTGACTTAAAAAATAATAAAATGCACCTACCAAAAACACTGCAAAGTATGATGGCTCCATAAATGTAGACAGCATTCTATCGTAATTAGGCCAATGAAAGACTATATTCTCACTCATATCATTAAAAACCAGAACATTTAAAACCGGTCTTAATGGTAGGAACTCAGTTGTAGTTAAAAATTGAATAAAAGCAAACCAGCAATGAAAAACAGCTAAATTTCTTGCAGTTTTATATACAGTTATACAATCAAGTATTTTTATACCGCACTGAATTGAATAAAAACACAAAACATAAACTATTAATTGTAACAAAACTAACCAAGTATCAGCTATGCAGCCATTTATTAAACAGGATATTGTAGGAATAAGTGCAAGAATAAAAAGCGGTGAATAAATTTTTATATCCCTTTTTATAGTTTTAATTTTGAAATTCCCTCTAATAAAAACATAAGATATAAATATCAATGCAGTTAATATTCCTGGACCTATTCCTTTTTCCCCAATAATAAGAACATTACATCCTTGAAATGTCATACATGTTATTAATGTTCCAAACATGTATTTAATGTTTTTTTTCATATATGAAAACATTACTATAACAATCCAAATAAATCCTGCTATTGTTATTTCCATCTTCTATATCCTTTAGCGATCTCTAGTCACGCGTTCCCCAGCTTTAATAGTTTCATTTTTCCCAATATGTATCGGTCCTAATACTAATGCATTTGTATATATACGTACTCCATCTTCAATTATTGGTTGCCAAATTTCATTTCCATCTAATACTTTGCTGAACCCACTTCCTCCGATTGTCACGCCTTGATAAACATATAATCTTCCTTTACTTATAACATCTTTACCAATAACTGTTCCAATACCATGTATCAATACCAGCCCACCGGAAAGTTTTGCTCGATAATCAATATCCACAGAAAATACAATTCTGTTAATGTACCAAACTATCTTTGCTAATATTTTCAACTTTTTTTTATAAAAGAAAGAAGATAATCTATATAATAAAACACTATGGAAACACGGATTTGTAATTAGTACACCAATTGCCTTATTTATTTTTCCATCTGAAAACGCATATAAATCTTCAAATAATTTCATATATTTTTATGATGAATTTTCAAAGAAACATCATTCCTTTCAAAGTTTTATATTTTTATTCTCTATATTTTCTATTTATTATAAATATCTTCAAGCTTTAATACTTCCTTA
>JAILGR010000056.1 GCA_024696565.1 Acholeplasmatales bacterium
TATTGCTGAATGTATAAATTATGAAGCTTCAATGGTTATTTTTTCTAAAGTTGATAAATCTGGTTTTTTATATACAATACTAAGTAAATTTCATGATAAGAATATAAATTTAAAATCTATTCTATCTAGACCATCTAAAAAGGATTTAGGAAAATATAATTTTTTTATGGAATGTAGTTTAAATAAGAATGAATTAAATAATTTAAATGAAGTAAAAGAAGAACTTGAAAAAATGGATTTTGTTGTAAAAATTCTTGGTATTTATAATAGCTTAGATTAAGGAGGTATATAAGTGAGAGCAGTAGATATTATTGAAAAAAAGAGAAATGGTTATGAATTAACTAAAGAAGAAATTGAATTCATGGTAAATGGTTTTACTAAAGGCACTGATGTTGCAGATTATCAAATGTCTGCCTTTAATATGGCCGTTTATTTTAGAGGAATGACTGATAAAGAAGCTACATATATGACACATGCTATGCTTCATTCAGGTGATGTATTAGATTTAACAAAGATTAAAGGTGTAAAAGTAGATAAGCACTCAACTGGTGGTGTTGGTGATAAAACATCACTTGTTGTAGGGCCAATAGTTGCAGCTTTAGGTGCTAAATTTGCCAAAATGAGTGGTAGAGGTCTTGGACATACAGGTGGTACATTAGATAAGCTTGAATCAATTCCTGGATATAATGTTGGAATTAGTGAAGAAGAATTCTTTAAACAAGTAAATGAAATTGGGATTGCATTAATGGGCCAAACTCAAGATTTAGCTCCTGCTGATAAAAAGCTATATGCATTAAGAGATGTTACAGCGACAGTTGAATCAATTCCTTTAATTGCTTCATCTATTATGAGTAAAAAGTTAGCTGCTGGTGCTGATGTAATATCTTTAGATGTTAAGGTTGGATCTGGTGCCTTTATGAAGAATCTAGATGATGCTGAAAAGCTTGCTAGATTAATGGTATCAATAGGTAGATTATCTGGTAAAATTATGTCTGCTGAATTAACAAATATGGATGAGCCACTAGGCTTAGCTGTTGGTAATTCATTAGAAGTAATTGAAGCAATTAACACTTTAAAAGGTAAAGGTCCTAAGGATTTTGAGGATTTATGTGTTGAGGTTTCAGCAGAATTATTATTTGATGGTGGCTTAGTAAAATCATTAGCTGAAGGCCTAGTAAAATCTAGAGAACAAATTAATAATGGTAAAGCATTTGATAAATTTGTTGAACTAATTAAAGCTCAAGGTGGAGATATATCATATATTTTAAATCCTGATAAATTCCCTAAAGCTAAATACGTTTATGAAGTTAAATCAGAAAAAGATGGATACGTATGTAAGATGGATGCACTAGCTATTGGTCATGCATCTATGTGTTTAGGTGGCGGAAGAAAACAAATTGGTGATATAATTGATCACGCTGTTGGTATTGTCTTAAATAAAAAGGTTGGAAATAAAGTATTAAAGGGTGAGACTTTAGCATATGTTCATTCTAATACAGAGAATCCTTTAGATGTTTTAAAAACTGTATTAGATGCTTATACTATTGGAAATGAAGTAGTTTCACCTAAACTTGTTTTAAAAGTTATAAAATAATTCTTGTTTTTCCTTGAAAAATAAAGATTTATTAAGTATAATAATCAAGTAGTTTTTAATTGGAGGTGTTTTTATGGAATTTATTGCAGATATTTTCGTATTCATAGTTTCAATACTATTAATTGTTATTGTAATGTTACAAGGATCTAAGGATGATATTAATGATGCCTTCAATGGTTCAAAATCTGAATTATTTAAGAATCAAAAAACTAGAGGCGTTGAATTATTTATGCAAAGAGCAACAGCTGGTATTGCTATCGTTTATGTTGCTTTAGTTATTACATCTCTTTGTATTCATTTCTAAAATAATAATGGCATTTAATGGGATTTGAAAAAATCCCATTTTTTTGTGGTATAATTTAAGAAAGGAGGCTTATATTATGGATATTAGACAAGAAATAAAAAAAGCCCTAAAAGGACACGCTTTATCATTAGAATTGTTAAGTGATTATCTAGATTATGATATAGATAAATTAAAGATTGAACTA
>JAILGR010000123.1 GCA_024696565.1 Acholeplasmatales bacterium
TTTGATTTCTTTATAGATGCATTAATCTTAATGCCATTAAAATCAATACTAGTTTTTGCTAAAGCTAAAGAATATTCATTATTATTCTTATCTATTTCAAAATGAAGTGGTAAATTAATACCTGCTAAATTAAGATTACCATCAATTATTACATTTGTATCAGACTCTTCCATAGATGCTTTACCCAAATCATCAAGGATTTGGTTTACATCTAAAGATAATCCTTCCCCTTCTTTTTTAGGAAGGGCATTAGTAATCTTTTCTATTAATGATGTTAAATCATCCATACTAGAATAAGCTTTTAAATTACCAAGTGATAAATATAACTTATCACTATACTCAACATAAATATCATCTAGCTTTAACATTACTTTAACATTATTTAAATCAGAAATATTTAAAGCTAAAACACCATTTAGTTTTTCACCATTAATATCTAAATCTAAATCCAATATACAATCTGATGAATCTTTCTTTTGTAAGGATTCAACAATAATTGATAAAGGATCAAGCTTAATTTCTTCATCATCTGTATCATCTAAAGCCTGTAAGTATGCAAATGATTCAAAGAAATCATAAGCTCCCTTATTGAAAACTACATTATCATAGAAGAATTCTTCAATACAATGAGTATCAGTTACAGCTTCTACACCAAAAGATTTAACTTTATATGATTCTCTAATTTCATTTCTTAGAATAGTCCACTCTGAATCAATAGTCATTTCAATATGAATACTAAAGAATTCAGGAATTATTGTTGAATTAGAATTAGTTAATACTTCTCTTCTATACCAAAATGGAGCCTTTTCAGCACTAGGATCTAGATCAAAAATTAAAGTATATGTTCCATCTCCATTATCCTTCATTTCCATTTTGTCTTTGTTGATAAATGTATCTTCACAAATGATATAACCTGTTGCATCAAATGGTAACCAACCATATCTTTTTTTGATAGTCTCATATGTTACACATTCAGGTTCTTCAGTTGACCAATTTGCTTCAGTAGGTGATATTAAAGGTTTAACAGCATCTCTTAATAACACCTTATCTTTCATAAAGTATCTTTGTTTAGCATTTTCAATAAAACCACTAGTAATCATTGTAACCATGGCCCTACCATTTTTTACAACTCTAACATTAGATACAGTTTGATTAACACCAACCGCAACGGCCTCACCATTTGTGACTGTATAAAATTCATCTGTAATCGTAATTTTATATAGACTATATGCAATATTATCCTCAATAGAATAATCAAGAGGGGTAGTCCCATCTTTAGGAGTTTCTTTTAATGTAGTTTGATATAAGGCATCTGTATCTTCTATTTGTGCAGCTGGTTGTAGCATTGAAAATAAAAAGTATCCACCCACAGTTAAGATAGTAACTACAAAAAGGGTAATTATTGATATAATTATTTTTTTCTTCATAGAAACCTTCTTTTTCATATAGTCCTCCATAAAAATTCATAGTAATTATATTACTATAGGTAAAAAATGTCAAATATGTTTAACATTAGGGTATAAAACAAAAAAGAGTGATAACACTCTTTTAAGCTTCAACTGTATATGTTGATACATTTAATACTGTCTCACCATCGATTTGTAATGCTGTTGGAATAGTGAATGAAACAGTAATTTTTTTACCTGTTAAAATGGTAGAAATCTTCTTATTTTTAACATGTTCTCCTTTAAAAATCTTAGGGAAAATCATTAATGTAGAGAACTTACCAGAATTAGAAATAACACTAAGTGATAGTTCATCACCTAATCTATTTTGATCTGGAGCAATCTTCATACCGCCACCATAATATCTACCATTCATTGCTGATGCTAACCATACTTTTTTAAACTTATATTCTTTACCATCAATAATGGCAGTAGCCATAGGGCATTTATATCCATGAAGTAATAACTTAATTGATAAAGAAGCATAATTAATATCAGTCTTACCTTCTGCTTTCATTTTATCAGCAACTTCACATACCATACCATCAATACCATAACCAATTCCATTGACATAATATCTAGTCATACCGTTAACAGTAATTTTTGGTAATCTCTTAAAATAAGGATTTAAATAAACAATGATTTGATCATCACTTTCTTTTACATCAGCTAAAAAATCATTACCATTTCCGCCCTTACAATAATACATTTCACATTCAACGCCATAATTTTTTACGTTATTAGCAAAAACATTTAATGTACCATCGCCACCAACAACTATCAATGTATCTTCCTTAGTAATCTTTTTAAAGAAAGCTTCCTTGTCATATTTAGTTAAATCAACCTCTTCAAATTCTTTAAATTTTTCAACTAATTGTGGTTTTACTCCCTCATAAGTCAATAGCCCCTTATTGCTAGAAGCTAATGGGTTAAACAAAACATATTTCATAAATCAATTATCTCCTTTTTTTAATTCTACCATATATTATTCAAATTGATAACTAATAAATTCATTAAATTCTTCGTTTGGTTTTAATGTAGTTAAACTGCCATTTGGCATATTTATTTCATTTGGAATATTTTGACATTCTAGGGCAATAGCTTGATATTTTTCTTCTTTATCTACATTTTCAAACTTCATTTTTGTTGGATAATTATCAGTATACATTACTATAGCAGGATATGATGTAGATACCTTTAAAGTAACCCCTTCTTCTAAATCCTTAAGGATAGCGATTAAATCCAAATCCTTATTTTCTTTAATAAAGAAATGATCATAACCAAAAGATGTATGATTTTGTAAATATGGATCATTAATATATTTGCCAATTTGATGAGGTATTCTAAAGTCCATAGTTTGATTTACTTCTTTAATATCTATAGCAATTAAATTATTATCAAGATTACCATGATATTTACATTTTAATTCTAATACCTCGTTTAATACATTTCTTTTACCACTAGATAAAGTAAAATATGCATGATTAGTTACATTACAAATTGTCTCTTTAGTAGTGTTCGCATTTATATCTAATTTTATTAAATCCATATCTTTAAAGATATGGTATGTAATTTTATATGATACATCTCCAGGTAAATAATTTTCTTTTTCTACAACCTTAAATATAACATCTACACTATCATTTCTATCAATA
>JAILGR010000074.1 GCA_024696565.1 Acholeplasmatales bacterium
AATTAGTCAAATATATTAATTATTTTGTTGAAGAAGAAGGATATACTGTCTATGCTTTTTCTTTTTGTGGTATGACTAAAAATAAATCTTTAGCAGATAATTCATATGTTACTATTGAAAACGGATTAAAGGATATTCAAGCTGTTATTAATGCTATAACAGAGAAAAAAGATCAATTAGTATTATTTGGTCAAGGTCATGGAGCATTTTTGGCTTTAGTATATGCTGCAAGAAATCCTGCTGTAGTTGCAAAGGTATTATGTCAATCACCAACACTATCTATTCCTGATATGGCAAGAAAAGGTGTATTACCATTTGCGAAGTTTAATCCTAATGATATTGAAAAAACATGGAAACCTAAGTTATTTACTAAATATAGTTTTAATTATGCAAAGGAAGCTATTACTTTAGATATTGATAAAATATTAAAAGAGGTTTTATGTCCTGTATGTATGGTTTTAGGTGGTATGGATGAATATGTATCTGCCACATATGGAAGAAAATCTTTAGAAGAATTGTCTAAAGAATCTTTTGTATATTTTATTAAAAAGGCTAAACATAATTTTAGTACTAAAGAAATAGATTTAACTATTGGTTATTTTAAAGAATTTTTAAAAGAAAAAAGAACAGGTATTTAAAATATGAGTGAAGTGAAATTAAAACTTAATGTTAAGTTAACATTAAAGATATCTTTTGCCTTTTTTGGAATCTTAATGTTATGGCAAGTATATAATACTTATTGTCCAATTATATTAGAAACAATGCTTGGAGAAATGGGTGTTACAGAAACAAATTATTTAGTAGGTATTATAATGGCCTTAGATAATGTGGCAGCGATATTTGTTATGCCAATATTTGGTAGATTATCAGATAAAACAAAAACTAGATTTGGTAAAAGAATGCCATATATTGTTATAGGTATGATTATGACTATTTTAGTTTTCCCATTTATTGCCTTAATGTGTATGTGGAATATGTTTGCTGGAGTAATTATTTTTATGTTGTTATTCTTAATTATTATGCAATCATATAGATCCCCTGCAGTGGCATTAATGCCAGATTTAACACCAAAGCCTTTAAGAAGTGGGGCTAATGGTATTGTTAATTTAGTTGGTTATATGGGTGGTGTATTTGCTACTGTTTTAGGTATGTTTTCTATGTTTAAGCTAAATAACGAATCATCATTAGCTGAAGTACAAGAAAAGGTATTTTGGCCATTTATGATTTGTACAATTGTTTTAGCTATAATATTAGTTTTATTAATAGTATTTGTAAAAGAAAATAAAATGCTAGATGATACAAAAGATTTAGTTGCTTATGGTGAAACATTATCTGATACATATGAAAAAATTGATGAAGATAATAAATTATCAAAGAAAGATAAGAAGAATTTAGCTATTATTTTAATTGCTATTATTTTATGGTTTATGGCTTTTAATTCTTTTGAAACATTTGGTTCATTATTCTTTAAAAATGTAGTTGGTGATTCTACAATGTATTCAACTATGGCTACTGTATTATCTGTTGTATCTATTGTGACATTCATTTTATTTTCAACACTATCTAATAAAATTGGTAGAAAGATATCTATTATTATAGGTTTAGTTGTATTAACTATTGGCTTAGTCGCTGTTGCTATATTATCACTAAATCCTAATATAGTTTATGTTGATAGTAATAATGATGTATTAATTGGCTATAAAATCTTTTATATAGGTGTAAGTGTATTGATTGGTTTTGGTTGGGCATTAATTAATATTAATTCATTCCCAATGGTAGTAGAATATTCAAATTCAAAGAACTTAGGTAAGTTTACATCATATTATTATATTTCATCTATGTTGGCTCAATCTATTACACCAATTTTAGTTGGTTTAATAATGGATTTTAATGTATTAGGTCAAAAATTATTATTTGTTTATGCTAGTACATTAATGATTTTGGCAATAATAGTATTCTGTTTTGTAAAAGAAAAGATTAAATTAAAAGAAAGAATAGAAAAGAACAAAAATGAAAAGAAACAAACAGCATTAGAGAAAATTGGCTCTATTGATGATTAAAAAAAAAGCACCGCGGTGCTTTTTATTTTTGTCCTTGATCCATTGATAGCCCAGAATATGATTCATTTTTAACTTCTATTGGTTCACTAGAAGTTTGGTTTTCTACCATAGGGGTTTCAATAATAGACATTTCATCTTGAAGTTCTTTTTTATATGTTGCTTTTAATATTACAGGTGTGATAAATGAAGTAACTAAGATTAGTACTAATATGAATGGTTGGATAGAAGCATCTATTATGCCGGCATCTATTCCTTTTTGAGCACAGATTAAACAAACCTCAGCTCTACACATCATACCAATACCACAGCGAAGTGAATCTTTAAAAGAGTATTTACAAATCTTAGCACCAACTCCACAACCTAATACCTTACCTGCCATACCAGCTAAGATAAACACTAAACCAAATATTGCAAATTGTAGGTTAAATCCACTATTTGCTTCAGTAAAGCTTGACATAGATGTTAAGCCAACTTTAGCAAAGAATACAGGCGTAAATAATAAATAAGATGTAATATCGGCTCGTCTTTCGATGTAATTTGTTTCTTTAAAGTCAGATAGTATTAAACCTGCAAAGAAGGCTCCTGTGATATCTGCAATACCAAACCACTTTTCAGCAGCATAAGCATAGAAGAATGCTAATGCCATTGCGAATATTGGAATTCGTCTATGGTGATCATATTTGTTTGCAAGCTTTTTAAATATCCATCTAAAGAAGAAACCAAGGCCTATTGCTAGGACGAAGAATAATATAGTTTTTATGAAAACCATAGAAATATCTAGTGCAATATTTGCATTAGGGTCTCCAACAGTCATTGCACCATCTAATGAAATTATAATAGATAGAACAATTACACCAATAATATCATCAAGTATTGCTGCTGATACTATAGCTGTACCAATCTTAGAATTTAATTTGCCTAATTCTTTTAGAGTTGTGATAGTAACAGATACTGATGTGGCAGTTAATATTACGCCATAGAAGACGTTTCTAAAGATTGTTTTTGTATCTGATAAATCGCCACCTAATATAAGTGAGGCTACAAATCCTAATGCCATAGGTACTATTACACCTAAAATTGTAATTACTATAGATGCAACACCTGTTTGTTTAATTTGTTTTAGGTTAGTCTCCATTCCGGCTGAGAACATTATTAGAATTACACCAATTTCAGCAAATACTTCAATTCCAAATTGTGAAGATTCATTAATTATTGGTTGATTTGGAATGAAAACGATACAGCCTAATATAACTCCAGTTAAAAGCATACCTATTACTTGAGGTAGGCCTATTTTTCTAGCACCGATACTTAATAGTTTTGATACTACTAATATTAAAGCTAGAGGCAGTAAGACTTCAAAAATTTGAATTCCATCTATAAGAAACATATAGCTCATCTCTTTCTTTATTTTCTAATAAATTGTAGCACAGAAAAGTGAAATATTATTTAAAAAACGCTTTCTATTTTTGTTTACCCACAAAATTATTTTTTTTCATAAAAAATGAGTAAATAATAACACTTTTATTGTGTTTTGTGATAAAATATATTAAATAGATTATTATTAGTAGAGTTGGAGGAGTTCTTTATGGTAGTAAATACAGTTTTATTATTAACTTATGCTATTGACTGGTTTAAAGCAAATGAAATTGCTTCTGGCTTATCGAAAATGGGATATAATGTTCGCATGGAATACCCAGATGCTTTTGACTTTGATCAAAAGATTCGTGCAACATTATTAAGAACAGATGCAGTTATCTATGTTATAAGCAGTGAGGTTTTAGCTTCTAGTAAATATTATGAATTACATGATTTAGTTGTTGAGAATTCTAAAACAGGATTAAAACCAGAATTATATATTGCTCTAAATAAATCAATAGATGATCTTTTTGATGACATCTATAAACATGATGATTATGATGATGAAACATTACTACGTGCTGATGATTATAGAATAGAGCTTGAAAATAAGAATGTTATTTGTAATTCAAGCACTATTGTAAATGATATAGATAAAGCTTTAAAGAATTTAACTGATGAAGTTAAAGAAGATGTAAAGCCTCTAGTTGAAGAAACAGAACCTGAAGTTGAAGAAATAGAAGAGGAAGTAAAAACTGAAGATGCTCCAGTTGAAGAAGTAATTGATGAAACTTCACCTGAAGAAGAAAGTTTAAAAGAAGAACCATCTAAAATTGAAGAAGATAAAGAACAACAAGAAATAATTAAAGAGATTATTGCTGAAACTGTTTTTGTTGATGAAAATGCCTTAAAAGAAGGCTTAAAAGAATTCAAGAGTGAAAATTATTCTGATTCACTTGCTCTATTTGATAAAGCTAAGGATTTACCTCTTGCTAAATATTATATTGGTTATCAATATTTAAATGGTCTTGGGGTAAAGAAAAATGAGAATCAAGGTTTTGAGTATTTATTAGCTGCTGCCCAAATGGGTGTAGAAGATGCATATGATGATGTAGCTGATTGTTATTATTATGGAATTGGTACAGCAAAAAAAGATAGAGAAGCTCTAAAGTGGTATAAGAAGGCTGCATCAACAGGAGATAAAGATGCATTATTCCATTTAGCTAATTGTTATTATTATGGTAATGGTGATGTTCAAAATTATAGAAAAGCTTTAGAGATATATTGCACTTTAGCTGAAGAAGAAAATATTGATGCATGTTACCATGCAGGTTGTATGTATTTCTTAGGTAGAGGTGCAGAACAATCATATAAGAAAGCTTATTATTTATTACAAAAGGCTGCGGCTCAAGGTCACCCTAAGGCAATGAATGATTTAGGTACATTATATCGTTATGGTTTATATATTGACCAAAATATCAAGATTGCTATTGATTGGTTTAATAAAGCGGCTAAAGCTGGACGTGGTGCGGCATATAAAAATTTAGGTGATTGCTATTATTTTGGTGTAGGTTATAAGCAAGATAAGGCAAGAGCTATTCAAAATTATAAAAAGGGTGCATCTTTAGGTTGTGCTGATGCAATTTATATTCTAGGCTTGATGTATGAACAAGGCGATGACATTGATTTATCTTACGATAAAGCTTTTGAATCATTTATGCAGGCTGCCGCTATGGGGCATGCTCTAGCTCAATATGAGGTTGCAAATTGTTTCTATTTCGGTTCTGGTACTAAAAAGAGTGATACAGATGCATTCTACTGGTATAAAGAAAGTGCTAATGGTGGTTGTCCTGAAGGACAGTATGCCTTAGCTGTTGCTTACCACAATGGTAGAGGTGTTGCTCAAAACTTAAAAGCGGCATTTGTTTGGTATAAAAAAGCTGCTGATAAAGGTAATATTGAGGCATTAAATGAACTTGGCAACTGTTATATGAATGGTGATGGTACAGAGGTTGACGAAAAGTTAGGCTTTGAAGCATATATGAAAGCTGCTCAAGGTAAAAATGCTGATGCCATGAATAATGTTGGTAAATGTTATTTCTTTGGTAATGGTGTAACAAAGGATTATTCTCAAGCTGTTAAATGGTATATGCAGGCAGCTCAAAAAGGTTTAAGTGAAGCCCAAGTATTACTTGGTAATTGTTATTATTATGGTACTGGCTTTAATCAAAATTATTTAGAGGCATTAAAGTGGTATCGTAAGGCTGCTAAACAAGAAAATGCTCAAGCATATTACATGTTAGGTCGTTGTTTTGAAAATGGCCAAGGAACTAAAAAATCATTACCTCAAGCATTAGAAAATTATCAAGAAGCTGCTGATTTAGGAGATTCTCTTGCTGCCTATTCTTTAGGTGAATATTATGCTGAAGGAGAAGAACAAAATTTAGAAAAATCATTTGAATATTTTGAAGATGCCCATGCCCATGGCTTTAAGATGGCAACATTAAAAATGGCTGAATATTATTATTTTGGTAAAGGTGTTGTTCAAGATAAAGATTATGCTTATGATTTAGCTAAAAAAGCTTTAGATTCTGGTTATGAAGAGGCAGAAGAATTTATCGCAAAATATTTCTAAAAAATAAAAGGATCAATTAAAAAATTGGTCCTTTTTGTTCTTTTTCTAATAGATTTAAATTGTAAATAGAATCTAATATTTTAGATACTTTTAATTCTATTAGAAAAAGAACAAAAAGGACCAATTTTTTAATTGATCCTTTTATTTTTTAGAAATATTTTGCGATAAATTCTTCTGCCTCTTCATAACCAGAATCTAAAGCTTTTTTAGC
>JAILGR010000199.1 GCA_024696565.1 Acholeplasmatales bacterium
CTTAGCTAAAGATAAATCATTATATGGGGCTAATTCTTTATTTAATAATTTCATAGACTGATATGGATCAGTAGCTAAGCAAATATAATCATAATCAACTATATTATTGTTCTTTAATTTAATACCTTTAGCTTTATTACCATCAATAATTACTTCTTTTATTTCTTCATTATAAATAATATTACCGCCATAAGATAAAAAACGATTAATCATACCATCTTGAATTGCCTTAGTGCATCCTTTAGGTAGTGAATCATTACCATTCATAAAATTAGATAAGGTTTGGATAAAATAATAAGCATTAAAATGCTCATTGATCAAACAATTCCTTAAAGCATATCTAATAACCTTACTATTAAAACGCATAGCCATTTCTTTAACATTTAGCCTCAAATAATTTTTTAGTTTTCTTAATACATTCTTATCAAGCCTAAACTTAGGCTGATTTTCAAAATCATATGGCATTAAAGTAGGAATCTCCATAACTCCCATAGACTTTATAGCTTCAATAAAAAGATTAATCTCTTCATCATCATTATCTGAATATTTTAATAACTCTTTTTCAAATCTATCAATATCTCTATAATAATGAAACCAATTATCATCATATTTTATTGAACAAAAAGTTTCCGGATTAATTATATCAAGATGATCTAATACTCCCATATCTTTCCAAATCTTATTAAATCTAGAACCATCCTTTGTTCCAAGCATCCAGTGCATACAACCATCAATGATACTATCCTTTCTTTCCCATGTAGTAAGAAAGCCACCAACATAGTGATTTTTTTCATATATAGTTACATCAACATTTTGTTTAGCAAGATATATACCACAAGATAAACCAGCAATACCTCCGCCTACAATAGCAACCTTCATAAGTTCACCCCTTGTAAAGAAAAGACCACTATTTTGTGGTCATATACTTTTCTAATTCATAAACATAAGCAATTTCATTATTAGCTGTCTTTTTAACATATTCAGGAGCATGTTTCATCGCAAAACTATTAGGGAATTGTAATAACATTGGAATATCATTTCCAGAATCGCCTACAACTAATACTTCATCATCTTTTATATTGTATAATGAGAATAATTCTTTTAATGAATCGGCCTTATTAGTACCTTTAGCTAAAATTTCAACTGCAGTACCTGATTCGAAGAATTCAAAATCATCACCGAATTTTTGTCTCATTCTATCGGCAAACTCTTTTGCCTTTCTCATACCTCTTTTACCAAAATCAGAATAACCGAATATTGGCATAACCTTAAATACTTTAGAATTTTCATCCTCTAGCATTTTTTTAACTTTTTTTCTTCCTAAAATACTCTTTTCATAATAAGCACCCTGGAATCTTAAGCCTAAAACTACTAAAGGTGAAATAATTTTTGGAAAGTGTGTTGGATCTATTAACATACCATTAAAATTTCCCATAAAGATTGTTGATTTAATCTCTGGTTCATTATCAAATTCCTTTAATAGGTTTTTGATTTTTTCTTTGTCTATTGGTCTTTCTTTTACAACCTCACCATCATGAATGATTAATGAGCCACTACAACCGACCATTGACAATTTTCTTTTAGATTTAATTCTTTTTTCGATTTTGTTGACAATACTTTTATTTCTTCCTGTAACTAAAACTATTTCAATATCATTTTCATCTAGTTTTTTTAAAAATTTACGATTTTTAGTTTTTAATAATCGAATTTTTCTTTTAGGATAAAATAAAGTACCATCTAAGTCGGTCGCTATTGCCTTAATCATCCTATCACTTCCAATCTAAATTATATTATAGACTATATAATTTAAAAAATCTATGCTTTAGCATAAATTTTCTCATATTCCAAATATAATTCTAAAGCCTTCTTAAAATCCATTTTTATATCTAAAAAGTAACAATCAGCATAATATGCTTGATAAAATAACATTGCTTTACCATTTAATGTTTTTTTACCATTAATTCTACCTAATCTTAAGAATTCAGATTCTTCTGGTTCATATATTAAATCAACCAATGTATTAGCTAAAGATATTAAATTCTCCCCAACTGGTGATTTACCTATACTTTTATGCATACCAACGCCAGTACAGTTAATAATAATATCATATGGTTTAATTTCTATTTTGTCTAAAGCTTGAAAGCCATCAAATTCTTCTTTAACTTTTAGTAAATTCTCTTGATTTAAATCATATGCAAAAACAAAAGCATCAGCATCTATTAATTTTTTAATTACACTTCTTCCAACTCCACCAGAGCCTAAAACTAGTACCTTTTTATTTTTTACTTCAATGTCATTATTTAATAACATTAACATAAAGCCCATACCATCAGTATTATAGCCACTCTTAGTTTTACACTTTATTGTATTTACTGAATTAAATGTTTTAGCATCATCTAATATATTAGATAAATATTTCATACAATCAATTTTATAAGGAATTGTAACATTTAATGTATCATAATTTTCTAATACATTTTTAAATTCTAAATCAAAATTATCTATATCAATAGAAATCTTATCATAACTA
>JAILGR010000210.1 GCA_024696565.1 Acholeplasmatales bacterium
ATAGTATAAGAAACATTAAAATGATAATTATTACTATACACTTTTTTATAAAATATACCCCATTTTGACATTATCGATGTCTATTTTATAAAAAATATAATTTTTTTAAAAAAATTAGAAAAGGGGATTTTATCCCCTTAAAATGAAGTTACTAATGTTGAACCATTATATAGTGTATAAGAACCAGATAATTTAGATATGATTCTATAACCTGCACAATTAGTTTCAAGTGTAGTTGATAATAATGTATTTCCACTTGAATCTAAAAGATTATAAGTACCAGCAGAAACACTAGATGTAGATGATTTAGTAGCTGTAATTGATACTTCACTACACCATGTACCAAATGATATTAATATTCCTCCTGTCATACTAAATGATCCATCAAAATCAAAAGTTCCACCAGTCATACTAGATGATTGAGATTGTCTATTTTTTACTACTAAATAGCCACCAGTCATTTTAATGTTGCCATTTGAATCAACAGTATCAGTATCACCAGATGCACAATCTAAGTCTATATAACCTGAATTAATATATAGACAAGGTGTTGTGCTAACACCACAAGAAGCCGCATTTATTGCATCATCTTTAGCATATACATAAGTAGTTCCACCATTAAAATAGATTTGATTAGCTTCTATTCCTTCATATGCACTTTTAACATTAACTACTGCAGAATCACTTATAGTTATTGTATTGTCAGCATGAATTCCATCATCGCTAGCCAAAATAGTAATAGAGCCTCCACTAATTGTTACATTTCCTAAACCATTAGAATTTGTAGCTTCAATTACTTCTTCATTGTTGGCATGAATTGCATCATCATATGAAGATATAGATATGCTACCACCACTAATAATTATTTCATTAGAAGCTTTAATACCTTTAGCTGAATATTCTGCCTTATCAGTATTACCTTCTTGCATACCCATTCCGCCAGGACCAAATTGACCAAGACCACCACTTTGATTTGATGTTTGGTACACCCCATATGATGTTTGAAGTTCCCCATTACTATATTTTAATGTAACCATGTCATATGCTGTATTTAATGTTTGTTCATTTGATTTAGCATAATATGAACTTAAAGAGTTTTCGGTTTGACTTGATTGGAATTGATAAAATACTACATTATTATATCCATTTGGGATATCTAATGTGTAATACAAATAACTACCAGAATTAGATTGTATTGTTGCCTCCTTCCATACATAATTACCATCATTATCGTAAAAATATGCGGCATAACGGTAGTTTGAATACTTATTAGATACCCTTAGATATAAAGAATCTGTTGCCTCATTTACTATTTCAGATGAATAAGATGAATAGTTACTAGTGTATATTTCTATATCAGCTGTATCAGAAATTAAAACATTTGTTGCTGCATCAATTCCATCACACGCTGAAT
The DNA here is from genome assembly GCA_024696565.1 of Acholeplasmatales bacterium. Classification (GTDB taxonomy): domain Bacteria; phylum Bacillota_I; class Bacilli_A; order Acholeplasmatales; family Anaeroplasmataceae; genus Anaeroplasma. The sequence goes on from JAILGR010000210.1 coordinate 1,415, forward strand.
AAATAGTTGTTTCTCCACCTATGATATTAATATTTCCCTTTTGTTCTGATTTGCTATTTAAACTAGTATTGGTTGTTTTAATTCCATCTCCACCTGTTGAAATAATAGTTAAAAAACCAGATTCGATTGTAACTGAGTCATTACCCTTTAATGCATTATTTTTAACATTTACACTTAATGTTAAATTCTTTATTTCTAAATCATCTTTAGTATGAATTCCATTATATGATGAACTAACATATAATACTCCTTTACCTTTTAGTTTTAAATCAACTAAAGAATATATTGCAGCGCCATCTTCTGGATCTAAATTATCACTTCTTAACTCTTTAACAATATTAGTTGTATCTTTCTTAGCACTAATTTCTAAATTATAATTAATATTTTCATCTGTTGATTCTAAAGCATAAATAGGTGCGGCCGAATCATTTGTAATAGTTAGACCATTCAATTCTAATACAACATCAAAAACTCCATCACTATTACATTCAGTTACACATACAATAATTTGACCATTTAATACTCCTGATAGTGTATATGTACCACCTTTTGTAATTGTATATATATCACCATCTAAAGTATAACTTCCATCTTCTGTTACTATACTAAAGTCCCCCTCATTAACACTTTCATCCACAGTAACCAAAGTTTCATTATCAGCTTCTATTTCTACAGTTGTACTATTATTATCTTGATTTCCACCTGAAATATTATTATTTGTTATTTTAGAATTGCCACAAGATGTAGCTAAAAATAAAGTAGATAATACTACTACCCCTA
>JAILGR010000069.1 GCA_024696565.1 Acholeplasmatales bacterium
TTGTCTTCGAATAATGAGTTAGCCCAAGCTGGTCCACGACCATTTTCATCTGTAGTATATGGGCTTGATGGATAAGAACCAGAATAAATTGATGTACAACCTGTTGCGTTAGCAACCATCATACGATCACCGAATAATTGAGCAACAGCCTTAACGTATGGAGTTTCACCACAACCACCACAAGCTCCAGAGAACTCGAATAATGGCTTAGCGAATTGTACGTTCTTAGCATTAGCTTTACCAGCAACATCACTCTTGTATGTTACATTGTTAACTGTCCAATCATAAACTACTTCTTCCTTAGCTTCACGAGAAGCAGCCATTGTATGAGGCTTTAATGCAGGAACCTTAGTTACTGTACCATCTTCAGCCTTAACTGGCTTACCAGGACAAACAGTTAAACATACACCACAACCTGTACAATCTAATGTAGATAATGCAAGTGTATACTTATAACCCTTGAATCCTGTAGCATCTAATAATTTAACACCATTTTCAGTAGCAGCCTTAGCTTCTGCTTCATCTAATAAGAATGGACGGATACAAGCATGTGGACATACGAATGCACATTGGTTACATTGGATACATTGTTCAGGATTCCATACAGGAACGTCTGTAGCAACACCACGTTTTTCATATGCAGCTGTACCTTGAGGCATATGGCAATCCTTACCAAATTTAGCAAATGCAGATAATGGTAAAGAGTCACCCTTAATAGCATTGATTACATCAGCAATCTCACGTACGAATGCTGGACGAGTTTGGTCAACAACCTTAACTTCGTCTTCTAAGTTAGCCCATGCTGGATCAACAGCAACTTCAACTAATCTAGAACCACCCATATCAATTGCTGCATGGTTTTGATCAACTACATCTTGACCCTTCTTTAAGTAAGTCTTTGTAGCGAATTCTTTCATATGAACCTTAGCTTCTTCATAATCCATGATTTGTTCATTTAACTTGAAGAATGCAGATTGCATAATTGTATTAACACCTAAACCAGCACGGAAACCACATTCTCTAGCTGCAGCATTAGCAGCAATGATGTAGAACTTAGCATGTTTTTGTGCTAATAATCTCTTATATTTATTAGGTAATCTATCAGCGATATGATCCTTATCAACAACTGTATTTAATAAGAATGTACCACCATCACGTAAACCATCAATCATATCGAACTTGTCAAGATATGCATCTAATGAACAAGATACGAAGTGAGGTTGATTTACTAAATATGTTGAACGAATTGGTTTCTTAGAGAAACGTAAGTGTAATCTTGTAGAACCACCAGACTTCTTTGAATCATATGCAGCATAAGATTGAGAATAGAAATCAGTATAGTCACCAACAATCTTAGCAATATTCTTACAAGCACCTACAGTACCATCTGAACCTAAACCGAAGAATAATAATTCTGTAGTTGAAGGATCAGCAACGTCAACTGGCTTACCTAATTCTAGGTTAGTATAACGAATATCATCATTGATACCGATAGTGAAATGATTCTTAGGTTCATCCTTCTTTAAGTTGTCGAATACAGCAACGATTTGTTCAGGAGTTGTATCCTTTGAAGATAAACCATAACGACCAGCAACGATAACTGGAGCTTTTGCCTTACCATAGAATGCAGCTTGTACATCTAATGCTAATGGCTCATATAAAGCACCTTGTTCAATTGTACGGTCTAATACAGCTAACTTCTTAGCAGTCTTAGGTAATGCTTCTAAGAACTTTTCAACTACGAATGGACGATATAAGTGAACCTCTAAGATACCAACCTTTTCACCATTCTTAGTTAATAAGTCAATAACTTCTTCAGCACATTGACATACAGAACCCATAGCAATGATTACTCTTTCTGCCTTAGGGTCACCATAGTATTGGTATGGAACATAATTTCTACCAGTAGCCTCAGAAATACCCTTCATATACTTTTCAACAATTGGATATACAGTGTCATACTTTTGAGCTTGTAATTCTCTTGTTTGGAAGTATACGTCGTCATTTTGAGCTGTACCACGAGTCTTAGGATGAGCTGGATTTAGTGCTTCAGCACGGAACTTAGCAACTGCATCTCTATCTAATAATTTATCAAATACCTCATAATCAACAGGTTCGATAGTATTAACTTCGTGAGAAGTTCTAAATCCATCAAAGAAATGTAAGAATGGAATTGAAGATTCAATTGCAGATAAGTGTGCAACACCTGCTAAATCCATTACTTCTTGAACTGAATTTGAACATAATAATGCGAAACCTGTTTGACGACAAGCCATTACATCTTGATGATCGCCAAAGATTGCTAATGATTGTGCTGCCAATGTACGTGCAGATACATGGATAACACCTGGTAAACATTGACCAGCAATCTTGTACATATTAGGAATTTTTAATAATAATCCCTGTGATGCTGTATAAGTTGTAGTTAATGCACCTGCTTGTAAAGAACCATGAACTGTACCAGCAGCTCCTCCTTCAGATTGCATTTCTACTACCTTTACAGGCATACCAAATAAATTTTTCTTACCCTGAGAAGCCCATTCATCTGTATACTCAGCCATTGGAGATGACGGAGTAATAGGATAAATACCAGCTACTTCAGTAAAGGCATATGATGAATATGCTGCAGCATAGTTACCATCAATAGCCATTCTCTTAACTTGTTTGCTCATTTTTTCCTCCTGATGAGTTAATTTTTCACATTACAATTATAAAACCTTTAATATAATTATTCAAGAGTTCAAGAACAAAAAAGACATGTGTTTTTATACTTTAGTATAATATTTAAAAAACTGTCCGAAAAAAAAGAGGCCTAAGCCTCATAAAAATTATATCTTTTTTCTACCTGATTCTATCAATTCTTTTTCTAATAAATCTTTATGCTTAATCGCAAAATCTTGATGCTCATCTTCAGCCATATAAAATACAGTATTATCTAATAATTCTACTTTACATTCTCTTTCGCATTCATCAGATAACTGATATTTATACTCAATTACAGCATTTCTTTCTGGCAAATCACTTGTAAATACTGCAGGAGCGTATGAATCTCCTCTATCTATAAACTGACCCTCATCATCAAAGGGATCAATATTTTCAAAATAGATATCTACTAATCTTGTATAATCAACCAATGTTGAATCATATTCAATTAAAATACATTCTTTATGACCTGTTACTTGGCTTTTTACTTCTTGATATTTAGGATTTATTTCATTTCCACCTGCATAACCACTATAAACATTCAATACGCCTTCTTGATCATAAAATGGAGCAGAAATACACCAAAAGCACCCACCAGCAAATAAAGCTCTTTTTAATTTTGCTTCTTCTAACACATATGATAAAGAAGCTTCATTTTTCATTAATAATTTAGCTTTAATACCATATTTTTCTTCTAAATAGCTAATAGTCTTATTAGCATATTCTTCTTGCATATTAATACCAGAAATTTTTAAATTTAATCGCCATAAAGCATCTAAGCCCTCATTTAATATTTCTATATCTCCACTAGTATATAAAATACCAGAATATGGACTAACAAAAATAATTTGTTTGTCTCCCTTTTTAAAAATTATAGCATAGCTATCTCTTTTAAAAGATGTAACTAATCCTGCTTCTTGACAAACATCTTTAAAATCAGATCCATTTTTATAAATCTCTATCATAATAACTCCTCTCTAAAACGAAAAGAAAAGCTGGAATAATCTCCCAGCTCCCCTTGTAAAATTATGCCTTAACTACGTTTTTGGCTAACTGGCCTCTATCTCCAGTTTCAACGTCGAAAGTAACTTCTTGTCCTTCTTCTAGTGTCTTGTAGCCTTCGCCTTGAATAGCACTAAAATGAACGAATACATCCTTTCCTTCTTCTGAAAGAATGAATCCATAGCCCTTTTCAGCATTGAACCATTTTACTTTTCCCTTCATCCCTTAAAACTCCTTTCAAACCTACACCGGAAATCAATTCCTTAAATAAAATTATACACCATTTTCCAAAAATAACAATATTATAGTTCATAAATATTTCATTTTTTTGAACATTTTTAAACTATAACGTTTACTTTTAAAATATTTTATATTTATGAATAAAATTATCATTTTAAAATGTCTTTTATTTATATTCTAAATGCCTTATAATTTAATAATAAGAAAGAGGGTTTATTATGGATAAAAAGATTTTAACGATACAAGACATTTCTTGTTATGGAAACTGTTCTACTACAGTGGCACTCCCAATCTTAGCAAGATATGGTATAGAAACAGCAATCCTACCATCAGCAATATTATCTACACACACTGCTGGCTTTAAAGATTTCACATTTTTAGATTTAACAGATGAAATGCCAAAAATAATAGATCACTGGTATCATGAAGGCATTAAATTTGATGCTATCTACACAGGCTATATTGGTAATCCAAAACAATTTAATATTATTTTAGATGCTAAAGAAAAATTATTAAAGGAAGATGGTCTATTTATTGTAGATCCTGCTATGGCAGATAATGGTAAACTATATCCTGGCTTTGATGAATCAACTATCCTAGGAATGAGAGATTTAGTATCTATAGCTGATTATATATTACCAAATATTACTGAAGCTTGTTTCTTAACTAATACTGATTATGAAGAAATCCAAGATGATAATTATATCAACAACCTACTAGCATCATTGTATCAACTAGGTGCTAAAAATATAATTTTAACAAGTGTAGCTGACGATGAAGATTCTTTAGGTGTAATCGCATATGATGGTTTAACTAAAACAACAATCATGAAACAAAGAGAAGAAAAAAGCTACCATGGTACAGGAGATATCTTCTCCTCTTTAGTAATTGCCAATATATTAAATGATATGCCAATAAAGGAAAATCTAGATATGGCAACAGAATTCATTATTGATTCTATTGATGTAACACTAGATGATCCATCCCATGAATATGCACCTAAATATGAACAAATATTAAAAAAGAATATAAAAAAATAGATAAAAAAATGGAGCAATTGCTCCATATTTTTTTATGCTTCTAAATAAGGTTTGATCTTACCAATTAGCTTATAGCATTCTTCATCAAATACACCATAGAATCCTGCCTCAATTAAACAAGATGTAAATGTATCTACTTCAGAATCATGCTCTCTATATAACATCTTATAGCCACTAATTGCAGCATCTTTGTCTTCTAATGATTTTGCAAATACTTCTAATGCACCAAGTGCAGATGTTGAATAACTAATATAGTAACCATTGTAGTTTACTAATACTAAATGAACATAATCAATTTCTGTAGACATTTCTGCAACACCAATATTAGTTGTAATTTCAGTCCATTTATCTTGAACTGCAGTTTCAAAAGCTTCTACTTTCCACTCTTTAATTTTTGATACATCACTTAATGCGGTGAACTCATCTTCAGTTAATGTTGTACCTTCTGCTTCGTTATATTCTTCATAAGTTTGATAATATGTTTTAGCATAAGTATTTAAATCCTCAAAGAATGCCCACTTTTCAATTTCATTAATACAGAAACCCCTAACTACTGTATCAAGCATTACATATAATTGATAATTCAAGAATTCTTTTGAGCCTCTTGATTGAACCTTATTATTTAAGTAATTATAGAACATTAATTCATTTGCTTGTGAATGAACCTCATCCAAATCATATGAGATATTGTCTCCACCTTCACATGCAGCATTGTAATGACCAAATTCATGAATAAATGTTGTTACACTTTGACTCCTAGGTCCTAAGAACATAACTGATTCTGTTGCATTTAGACTACCAACATATCCAGTTACATTATCATTTGGCTTTGAACTATAGAAATAATTACCTGATAAATAATAATGTCTAAAGTTATCAAATAATTCATCACCAATTTCATTCTTTAGATAATCTTCAATATAATCAAAATAAATACCATAGAAAGATTGAGCATATGCAATTAAATCCTCATATGCATCATAATCAGCTCCACCACCACGGTTAGCTTGAGCTATTGCAGCATCTTGGAAAGTATCAAATTCAGTTTTACAATACTTATATAAAGGAATAATATAATTACTGAAATAAGGAGCTAAATCATTTGTATCTTCTACTGTATATTCTCTACCATATGTAGAAGAATATGCTCTTTCTAAATAATTGACACCCTTTATTTGACCAACTTCATAAGCACCTCTTAAATAATTAAGATATGCTTCACCAAAATCACCAGAATTCTTTATTTCTATTTCTTGATAAGCTTCTAGATAATCATCCATTTCTCTTTCGATATCATTAACTTGCTTAGACAAATCAGGATTTAAGCTTGCTGCATAGTCAGCAATTTCTTCATCTGTAGCATCTTCATAGAAATCATGCTTATAAGTATCAGATAATGCAGCAGCTAAACGAATCTCTTCATCTAATTCGCTGAATTTATTTAATAATTCTAAGCAATCATCTTTCTTTTGATTGTTCTCTTTAACAGGATATGTATCATAAATGATTGCAGCATAACGATATTGTTCTAACATTGAATAATATGCATCTTCAAAATTAGCATATGCAGTATCAAGCTCTGCATATGGCTTTTCACCAGCCTTAATATCATCAATAATAGCTTGACCAATTGCTACATAGTTATCATAGTCAGTCTCTTTATTATATGTAACTTCGATATCTTTACCATATACAGTTACAGGGCTTGCAGAATGTCTATATCTAAATGCACGAATATTAGATTCAAATACTTCAGATGTTCTATAAACAAAATCAACAGCATTATCTACTGCAACAGTATATTTTTCATTGAATTTTGCTCCACGAACTCTTAATTCAACAAAACCAGTATCACCAGTTGTTACATATGATACATTCTCATCAACTTCTTCTTCCCAATGAATGAAAGGTAAATCAATTGTTTCATTTCCAACTTTAACAGTTAATTGATTTTCTTCTTTATAAGCATTCTTAAAATCTTCATTAGTGATATTTAAAACTGCATTACCATTTGCATCAAAAGATGCTACCTTTCCTGTAAAATGAAGATAATCTAGAGTAATATCCGCTTTATCTATTTCATTCATATTTTCATCAAAATATTTTTTACAAGATTGACATTGATAATATGCTCTTTTACCTTTTCTTGTGTAAGTTGGCTCTAATCCTGCTTTTAATTTAGACAATTTATGTTCGCAAGTGTCTTTTTCTTGATCCTCACCACCATTTTCACCATTATCAGTGTTATCGTTATTATCATCTTTTTCATCAATCTTTTCTTCTGGTTTTTCTGTCTCACCACAAGAAGCTAAGGCAAATGCTGATAATAATGAAACACCTAAGAATAAAAATTTCTTTTTCATTACTAAATCTCCTTTTTAATACAAAATATACTTTAAAACATATAAAGTTTTAAATATTATATAACAATATTATTATTTTTCAATATTTTAGTTAATAAAATCGAAAAAAAAGAAAAGAAATGTCTAAAACATTTCTAATCATCGATATTTTCTAAAAGTGATAAAGTGACTTCTGCACTTCTATTAGCCATTTCTAATTCAAACTTATTATAATCTTCTTGTTGATTCTCTTCACCAATAATATCTGAAATATATCTTAAGACTACAAAATCAACACCAGCTTTAATACATACTTGAGCAATACCTGCCCCTTCCATTTCTACTGCATAACCTGATTCATATTCTACATTCTTTAATACTTCTTTATCAGTTACAAATTTATCACCAGATACTATAGGAGCATTTTTATAATCTAAACCTAATTTATTAAAAACCTTTTTTAATAAAACTATTAAGGCAGGATTAACAATAAACTCCTTTGGTAAACCAGGTACTTGTCCATAAGAATAACCAAATGATGAAACATCAAAATCATGGTATGAAAGCTTAGTAGCTATTACAGAATCTCTTTTTTTAAGTGGTGCCCTACCTCCTGCAATACCAGAATTAATAATTAAATCACAATTAAAATGATTAATTAAAACTGTAGCTGCCATAGCGGCATTAACCTTACCTACACCAGATAATGATAAAACTACATTTTTATTATTAATATTTCCTATATAAAATCTAATACCCAATAATTTAACTTCAGATACATTTTCCATACCAGCTAATAATTGATCCATTTCTGGAGCCATAGCGGCAATAATACCTATTTTAGTCATTTTTAATCTCCTTTATTACTCTATTTATATTATTAATGATATCTCTTGGTAAAATACATTCTTCTTCTATATCTTCTTTAGCAAATTCAGCTGCCCTACCTAAAATATATGGTGCCATATTAGAAATAGTAAATATATCTAAATCTAAATAAGCTAAAAGTCCAGCTAATATACCAGATAAAATATCACCACTACCACCTTTAGCTAACCCAGTATTACCAAATGCTGAAATAGATACCATATTTTCATCTGTAATAATACTAGAAGCACTCTTTAATATTAAAGTGACATTATATTCTTTAGCAAAGCTTTTGGCTATATTAATAGGATCTTCTTTAATCTTATTAACATCAATATTAGTCAATCTTTCCATTTCTTTTAAATGTGGAGTTAAAATAACATCACATTTTTATTTTTTAATA
>JAILGR010000076.1 GCA_024696565.1 Acholeplasmatales bacterium
TGTTTAATTCCATCTTTTTTATAACCTACTATTTTATTTAGATTAACATTTTCTGCTGATCTAAAAATATTCATTTCAACATTATCATTATAAGCTAATAAGTCATGAATCAATTTTCTTGTTTGTAATCTCTTAGATTCATTCTCATAATCTTTTTCATGAATTCTTTCTGTGAATTTACAAGCACACTGAATAAATTCTAATTTATTATATCTAGCAAAGGCAATAATATCCTTTTGTCTAATTAAATACATTGGTCTAATAAGTTCCATACCGCTATAATTATCACTTTTTAGTTTTGGTAACATAGTTTGAAATGAACCAGTATTTAACATATTCATTAAAATAGTTTCTATAACATCATCAAAATGATGTCCTAAAGCTATTTTATTACATCCTAAATCAGAAGCTAAACGATATAATGCCCCTCTTCTCATCTTAGCACATAAATAACATGGACTATGGTCTTGAGCATTAGCAATATCAAATATATTAGTTTCTTTTATAACTGCTGGTATTTGTAAAATCTCTAAATTCTCTTTAATCATATTTAGATTCTTTTCATTATAACCTGGATTCATTACTAAATAAGTTACATCAAATTCAAAATCAGAATGTCTTTTTAATTCCTGAAATAGCTTAGCCAATAACATAGAATCTTTACCACCAGATATGCATACACAAACATGATCACCTGGTTTTAATAATTCATATTCCTTTAAGGCCTTAACGAATGGCCCCCATAATTTTGAACGATAGGTTTTAATAATGGATCTTTCTATTTCTTTACATCTATCCATATTAAGCTCCTTTTATATCCTTAATACCAGTAATATCTTTAACTACTTCAGCAGCAATTAAAAGTCCCATTGAAGCTGGAACAAAGATTAAAGATGATGGTATTGGTTTATTACTTTCTTCATTTATTTTTTTATCTATTTCAATTGGTTTTTCAATTGAATATACAACTTTAAGTTTTTTAATGCCTCTTTTTTTCATTTCATGACGCATTACTTTAGCTAAAGGATCAACTTTAGTATCATAAATATCTGAAACCCTTAATAATGATGGATTAATCTTATTACCAGCACCCATCGCACTAATAACCTTAACATTTGCTTTATAGGCATTTTCAATAATTGACACTTTAGCAGTTATAGTATCTACGCAATCAATGATGTAATCATATTTTTTAAAATCAAACTCATTTGCATTTTCTTTTAAATAAAAACATTCAATGGCATTGACATTGGCCTCTTTATTAATGTCTAAGATTCTATCTTTCATAACCATAACCTTAGATTTAGATATAGTACTATTTAATGCTACAATTTGTCTATTGATATTTGTAATATCTACAGTATCCTTATCTACAATATCGATATTATATATACCTGATCGAACTAGGGCCTCAATAGTATATCCACCTACACCACCTACACCAAATACTAATACTTTACTATTCTTAAGTTTTTCTAAGTTTTCCTTACCTATGGCAAGTTCTAATCTATCAAATGGTTGCATAGTATACTCCTTTTTCCTAGTCATTATACAATTAAAGAATCTATTTAACAAGAAAATGTTACAAAAATTGAATATTCGACAACATTAGAGATAGAGGCGAAAACTTTTTTATTTTTATGCTATAATAAATCATTAGGAGGTTAGAAATGTTTTTATTAGATAGTCAAGAGTTTTCAATACCTATGGCACTAGTAGATTTAATACCTGTTATCTTATTTTTAATTAGTGGAATTATATTATTAAACGATTTATATAATAAGCTAGTTAAAGGAAATTACGCTCTATTAGCTACTGGTATAAGTATGATTTTTCTTGCAGGAGTTTTTAAAGCAATTCATAAAATTTTAGCCGGTGCTGGAGCTTGTGATTTTGTGGCACTAAATAAATCATTTTTCCCAATGCAAAGTATTGGATTTGTGTTAATGGGTATCGCTTTAGTTGGTATTTTTTATAAAAAGAAACCAGAAAATAAAGTATTATCATTTTCACCATTTTTAATGATTCCTTTAGCAGAGTTAACAGAATACAATAACTCTATGCCATTTGTTATTATTCAAATCATTGGAACAACCATCTTATTCTTTATGTTATTTTATATAGCACTTAAAATGAAAAGTATTCCATCGATGATTTTAATAGTAATTGCTTACATCTGCTTATTAGCAATGGGCTATTTATCAAGCAAATTTCAAGATGCTAGTTTAGCTAAGTGGAATTGGATTGCTGAAGTAGTAAATATTGTATCACAAGGATCATTACTTGCAGCAGTATTTATATTACACAAAAAAGATTTAATAAATTTTGAATTGGAAAGAGGGAAAAGTAAATGAAAGTATTATTAGCTGGTGCTTATGGAAAACTAGGAGGAGATATCCTAGTTGAATTAGCTAAGGGCGATAATGAAATTGTTGCCTGCGACCTTAAGGAAAGAGAAATTGAAGGTCTAAATAAAGAAAAAGTTACATTCCATTCATTTGATGTAACTAATAAAGAATCACTAAAGGGATTATGTGATGGTGTAGATGTTGTAATTACTACTGTTGGTTTAACAACTAAAAGTGCTACTATAACAAATTATGATATTGATTATCAAGGAAATTTAAACTTACTTGAAGAAGCTAAAAGAGCTGGAGTTAAAAATTTTACATATATTTCAGTAATCAAAGCTGATATAGATAAAAAAGCTCCTATGGTTCATGCTAAATTCTTATTTGAAGAGGAATTAAAAAAATCAGGTGTTAAATATGTAATTCACCGTCCTACTGGTTATATGTATGATATTGTTAAAGTATTTAAACCAATGGTTGAAAAGGGTGAAGTTACATTACTTGGTAAAGTAGATCATTCTTGTAATGTTATTGATACAAAAGATTTTGCAAGATTTATAGTAGAACATATGCAAGATGAAAATAAACTATATAATGTAGGTGGAACTGAAACATATAATTATGAAGAAATTGCTAAAATGTGTTTTGAAGCAGCAGGTAAAGAAGCTGTAATCAAAAGAGCCCCTGTATTCTTATTTAGTGTTTTAGCAGCATTACCTAAAAATAAGAAAAATGGTGTATCTGCAATGTTAAGATTCTCTAAATTTACATTAACTAATGACTTAATCGGAGATACAGTTGTTAATGGTACTTCTTTTAAAGAATTCGTAAAGGAGAGTTTTAAAGCATAATGTTAGATGTTTGGATTATATTATTAATTCTATTTGGCGTATCTTTACTTATTTCTTCTATTGGATTTAAGAAATTTGTATGGTTCTTATCTGTAGGATATGGCTTATCTATTTTAGGATGCGGTATTGCCTTATTAATTATTTATTTTGTAGAAAATAATATCAATATCACAGGTTTAATAGCTTGTATATTATTAATTGTATATGGCTTTAGATTAGGTGGTTTCTTATTAATTAGAGAATTAAAAATGACTTCTTATCAAAAAACATTACAAGAAGTAACTAAAACTGAAAAGCCAATTCCTATGTTTGTAAAAGTTTCTATTTGGATTGTATGTTCACTATTATATATGGGACAAGCATCAGGGGTTATGTTTGTATTACAATCAAGAATCTTTACTTCTTTCTTTGATGTTACAGTATTAGAAATAGTTGGTGTATCTATCATGGCTTTAGGTATCTTTATTGAAGCTTTAGCTGATCATCAAAAATCTAAATCTAAAAAGATTGATCCATCTAAGCCAGCCATGAGTGGTTTATATAAGATTTGTAGATGTCCAAATTATTATGGTGAAATATTAATGTGGACAGGTGTATTAGTATTCTTCTTTACAATTTGTACTTTTGCCCCTTGGTGGATGTATGTTATTTGTATCTTAGCTTATATATCAATTGTATATGTTATGTTAAATGGTGCAAAACGTCTAGAAGGAAGACAACT
>JAILGR010000101.1 GCA_024696565.1 Acholeplasmatales bacterium
TCCTTATAATGTTCTTGAATATAAGACAAAACGTCTTCTACTAGACATTAGTCAAATTGAACTTCTCTATCCTTAATTATTAATAATTCAATTATCTGTCCAATTAATAAATCGATTCTCCCTTGATTTAACAATGGATTAGATTCTCTTGAAGCAAGCCCAGCAAATGTTGGTTTTAACATTTGTGACTCGTATTTATTAGTAACAATGCAGTTCTTGAACCTCTTATTGCTATATAAAAGATAATAATCCTTTAATAAATGGTTAGGAATTACAACCAAGATTTGTTTGCTATTCTCACTTTTGTAGTAATTATGCATAATATAACTATCTACCAAAAGAATCTGATCTTGTTTTAGCGTGTAATCCACATTATCATACATAACCTTCTTTTCGCCTTCCAAAACATACATTAATTCCAGTTTTCTATGGAAGTGCGGAGCATTCTCATGGTCAGTATTGGCTGACACAAATAGTCTTTCATCGTATTCTCTTGCTAATTCATACTCTGCTAACATTTTAATTCACCGCAATTTTTGAGATGTTTTTTCGCAATTTTTTAATGCGTAATCCCTTTGTAAATAATATACTATTCTCGAAAATAAAAAACAAGAAAAGAGAAGGAGGTAATCAAAACTATGTTAAAGAACTTATTAAAAAAGATTAGTAGAGATTTTGGTGTAACTCATTCTTATAGCTATTGGTCATAAGAAAAATAGCACCAAATGAAATCGATAAAAAGATTTCAATTTAAAACGACAAATTTCATAATTAACCCTTTTTATATTTAATAGCTTCTGTAGAAATACGGGAGCTATTCGCTTTTATAATATACACTTTTATGCGTATAAATATTAACTCATATTATCCTGTTTAAATCAAAAAACAGAAACATGCCTTTTGTATTTTTTCCGACAATAGGCACAAAAAAGCAAATGCTAGCATTTATCCATATTTACTCGACACTTCCCTGTACAAGTGTTGAAATAGGTGCCACATTTTCCATCATGTATTGAGATATTTACAAAAAGGATATTTTTAGATGTATCGATTTTTCGATAGTTAAAAATTTAACATTTCAAGATTGGACGCCTGTGAATAAGCGCTGCAGATCTCGCTTGATTATGAATAAATATTACATAAACATTTTGCCTTATATACATACTCTATTGGTATTATTTTTGGCATTCTCACATATAGTTTTAGTAACATAATACTAATGATATAATTACTAATCTTTATATGCAAAACAACTATACTCTTACCCCACTTCATGATGACCCTAACAGCTGTCGCTGAAATCGAAATAGACAGATACGTTATCTTTAAACAGCAACTTATACCAAGGACTTCTCCTATACAAACACAAGGAAATAATATTTGGGAACAAAGTGAGCATCTCCTCTTAACCGCAATTCTTGAAATCTTAAAAATCAATTTCTGAGAAGGATTGTAAACTCGGTTTAGGAATCTGTAGTACTTATAATCGTATTTACATAACCACTTGTGTCAGGAAAACATACAGAAAAACATTTCAATACAACAAAACATTCTCGACACCGTTAGACTATTGCCTTTATCTACCACCTGGATCAAATCATCAATAACAATTTCATATTTACGGATCTTAAAACAACATAGCAAGAAAATCTTATTACTACGAATCTCATATACGAGCGTACTCACGCGCGCGTGCGAGTAACAACTATTACTATTTGCTAAATCCTCATGTTAAATTTTATGGACATTTTGGTGCAACAATTTTTAATTTTCACCACTAATCGACACATAGCAAAAAATTTTTTAAAATTAGTGTTGACAATATGGTTTATTTGTGGTAATATATAATTGCAAAATAAAGTTGCCTTAAAAACAAACTATCAAAAATATATATGGTAGAACTAAAAAATCCTATAGAGAACAGGAGCCCTATCTCACGGCTCCTGTTTTCGTTTATCAAAAGATCCGTATTTATGTCAGATTTATACAAAGCTACATTATTTATAACGTATTTCAAAACGTTTGTTTTAATTTATATGGACATCTTCATAATATCGTGGTATTATAATTATAGAAATATTTTGTCCGTTTTAAAATTGTTCCACAAACAGCGTGAAACCATATAATAATATTTTCAAAAAGTACCAAAAAGCACACACGATTGAAACCGGATTTTGAGAATTAATTTGGCTAAAACCCCGCTATACAGAAATTATTTTTCTAAAAAGCGCGTTTTTTAGTTTCACAAGAAACTTTGAAAATTCAATCAAAAACTTGCTGCCAAAATGAGAAATTTTACCTCATTTATTCCGTGCATTTTAGGCTTATTCTCGTTATAAAAGTGCTTGACACTATTTCTTATATTAATATATACTTATTCTCGCTATAATATTTTAATATAGACATAATGTAAAAGTGAGGATATAAAAATGAAACAAACTTATCAACCAAAGAAAAGAACACGTAGCAAGGTACACGGATTCAGAAAGAGAATGGCTTCTGCAAACGGTAGAAGAGTATTAAAGAGACGTCGTGCTAAGGGTAGAAAGGTTCTTACTGCCTAATTAATTATGCAGAAAAAGTATAGGCTTCGTGGACGAAAAGTCTTTAATTATGTTCTTAAGAAGGGCGATTCGAAAAAAACCAAGGCCTTAATACTTATCTACACTCCTTCAAAATATCCGCTTCATATAGGATTTGTTGTTAGTAAGAAGATCGGCAACGCTGTTGTTAGAAACAGAACAAGAAGGAGACTAAGGGAATCATTCCGTTCTCTAATTCCTAAGGTAGTAGACAATTACAATTATGTTGTTATTGCTCGTCCAGGAATAGAGAATCTAGATTTCGAAAATATAACATTGTCTTTAATAGAGGCCCTAAAGAAGGCAGAACTGTACAAG
>JAILGR010000148.1 GCA_024696565.1 Acholeplasmatales bacterium
TCTTTTCCAACAATATTAGCATCATATTTTGCTTCATATAATGCTGGTTATACATTATATACAATTGGTTATATAAAAAAGACGCCAAATAAGCTATATTATTTCATTGATGGTGGTATGACTGATAATATTAGACCAGCATTATATGAAGCAAAATATGATGCTAATATTGTTGGAAAAGAAAATGATTTAAAAACAGAGGTAGTAACTATTGCTGGAAAGTGCTGCGAAAGTGGTGATTTAATTATTGAAGATATTAAATTACCTAAAGCTAATAAAGGTGATTTATTAATTACATATACTACAGGAGCATATGGCTATTCAATGTCATCTAATTACAATAAGGCTTTAACTCCAGCTGTTGTATTTGTTGAAGATGGAAAAGATTCTTTAGCAATTAGAAGACAAACATATGATGAATTAATTGAAAGGGAGATTTAAATGGTTGTTACAAAAATGCATGCTTTAGGCGATGATTTTTGCTTAGTTGAATATGAACCATATGTTGACTATTCAAACTTTGCTATTAAAGTATGTGATAGAAAATTAGGGGTTGGAGCTAGTGGCTTAATAGTAGTTAGATATGAGCCTTTAGAGATGATTTATTATTTAAATGATGGATCTCGTATGCCAATGTCTGCCAATGCTATTCGTTGTTTTTCTAAATATTGTTTTGAAAAAGGATTGGGCATTAGAAATCAATTAGAGATTACTACTGGTGATGGTAAAATAATATCAGAAATGATATCTAATAATCCATTTATGTGTAAGGTATCTTTAGGTAAACCAATATTTAATAATTCAATGATTAGAGTAGATGACATATTAGATTGTTTTGGTAGAAGAATATTAGTAAATAATCATTATTTTACTATTTATTCATTATATTTAAGTGATATTGAAACTGTTGTATTTGTTGATGATTTTGATATAGTAGATGAATATGCTAAATTGATATCAAAATATGAAATCTTTTCTAGTGGAACTAATGTTAATTTTGTGCATGTAGTAAATAAAGAGGTTATAAAAGTTATGACATATGATAGACATAATGGTTTTGTAACATCTGGTAGTGGAGCCGCTGCTTCAGTTATAGTTAGTCAAAAGCTTGGCTATACTAAATGTAATTGTAAGGCTTCATTTGATAATGGTTTTTTGAAAATAGAAATTACAAAGAAAGGGATTGTAAATGTAACAGGTATGGCTAATACAGTTTTTACTTGTAAATTTATGGAGGAAGATTAATATGTTAAAAGGAAGTATTGTAGCTTTAGTTACACCATTTTTAGCTAATGGTGATGTTGATTTTGACACTTTAGGTAAATTATTAGATTACCATTGTGAAAATAATAGTGGTGGTATTGTTATTTTAGGTACTACAGGCGAGGCATCTTGTTTATCTTTTGATGAGGAAGCTGAAATCGTTAAATATTCTGTAAAAAGAGTAAATAAGAGAGTTCCTTTAATTGTAGGATCTGGTTCTAATGAAACAGAAAAGGCTGTTACTATGTCAAGAAAGTATTCAGAACTTGGAGCTGATTATGTATTAGTAATTACTCCATATTATAATAAGACTAATGAATCTGGTTTAATTAAGCATTTCCAAATGGTAGCTGATGCCTCACTTTGTCCTGTTATTATGTATAATGTTCCAGGCAGAACTGGTATGAATATGTCTTTACATGCAGTAGAGGTTTTATCTAAACATAAAAACATTTGTGCGATTAAAGAAGCTTCTGGAAATATGAGTTATGCAGCTAAACTTTCTAGATTATTAAGCGATGATTTCCAAATGTTTTCGGGAAATGATGATATAATAGTACCAATGATGTCTATTGGTGCATCTGGTGTAATTTCTGTTTTAGCAAATATTGCCCCTAAACAAACTGCAAAGATTTGTAGTCTATGTGAAGATGGTAATTATAAAGAAGCTAATAAATTAGCTAATGATTTATTACCTTTAACAAATGACTTATTTATTGAAGTAAATCCAATTCCTGTAAAAGAAGCTATGAATTATTTAGGATTTAATGTTGGTGGATATAGAGCTCCACTTGATTATATGGATATAAAGAATAAGAAGACATTAATAGATGAAATAGAAAGAGTTAAGGAGTTGATTTATTAATGAAGGCTTGTGTCATTGGCTATGGGGCAATGGGTAGATTAATCTCTAGTATATTAGATTCTGAACTTGCTTGTAATGTTGCAATTGAATGTGATTATAAAACATTAAGAGATGCTAAAGAAGATTTTGATGTTATTATTGATTTTTCTAATCCTGCTAATCTAGATATGATTTTAGATTATGAAAATGAATTTAAAAAACCTATTGTTTTTGCTACAACAGGTTATACTGATACTCAAATTAAACAAATAGAAGAATTAGCTTTAACTACTCCAGTATTAAGAAGTGCTAATTTCTCATTAGGTGTTATTTTATTAAATAGATTAGTAAAAGAAATCACTCCTATTTTAAAAGATGATTTTGATATAGAAGTAGTTGAAGCTCATCATAATAAAAAGGTAGATGCACCATCTGGTACTGCAAAAATGTTACTAAAGTCAATTACTGATAATACTGGTTATAAAGTAGTTGCCGGTAGAGATGGTATATCTAAAAGAGAAAAAGCTGAAGTTGGAGTTCATTCATTAAGAGGTGGAACTATTGTTGGTGAGCATGAAGTTATGTATTGTGGTGAAGATGAAATTATCACTTTAAAGCATAGTGCTCATTCTAAAAAGATTTTCGCTAATGGGGCAATTAAGGCTGCTAGATTCTTAATTGACCAAAAAGCGGGATTATATGATATGGAAGATGTTTTATTTGGTAAAAATTAATAAAAACGCATACATTTTAACATGTGTTTTATAAATAGTATAAATGTAAGCGGTGTCCGTAGTATAAATACAAAAGTAAATTTTTCACGAACAAAAATTTACTTTTTTTATTGAAAAGCTATGAAAATGAGTGTATAATACAAAAGAATACATTAATAGGAGAGAAGATATATGAAAACATATAATGTCGGAATTTTAGGTGCAACTGGTGCAGTTGGCCGTGAAATGTTAAAAGTATTAGAAGAAAGAAATTTCCCAATCAATGAATTAAGATTATTAGCATCACCAAGAAGTGTTGGTAAAAAGATTAATTATAGGGGTAAGGAAATTGAAATAAAGTTAGCTTGCCATGAAGCTTTTGCTGGCTTAGATATTGTTTTAGGTGCAGCAGCTAATGCTGTTGCTAAAGAATTTAAAGATGATATCGTTAAAGCAGGTGCCGTATTTATTGATAACTCAAGTGCTTTTAGACAAGACCCAGATACACCACTTGTAGTACCAGAAATTAATGGTGATGATGTATTCAATCATCATGGTGTAATTTCTAATCCTAACTGCTCAACTATTATTACATTGATGGCCGTTAAAGGTATTAATAAATTATCTAAGATTACTGGTATGGTAGCATCAACATATCAAGCAACTTCAGGTGCTGGTGTTGAAGGTCCAATTGAGTTAATGGCTCAAATGGAAGAATTAGGTAATGAATATAAAGAAAGTGGAGTTATCCCTAATAAGGGTAATGTAGAACCAAAAGTATTCCAATATCAAATCGCAGGAAACGTATTACCTATGATTGGTTCTTTAACTGATAACTTATATACAACAGAAGAAATGAAGATGCAAAATGAAGGTAGAAAGATTATGCATTTACCTGAATTAAAAGTAACTTGTACTTGTGTTAGAGTTCCTGTTGTAAGAAGCCACTCTATTGCAGTTTCTGTATATACAGAAAAGCCTTTATCTGTAGAAGAAGTAAAGGCTCAAATTGCTAAAGAGCAAGGCGTTAAATTATATGATGATCCAGCTAATAAGATTTATCCTATGCCAATTGTAACATCTGATCAAGATATTACTTATGTTGGTAGAATTCGTAAAGATTTAATCCATGAAAATGGTATTACATTATTCTGCTGTGGAGATCAAGTTAGAAAGGGTGCTGCAACTAATGCAGTACAAATCGCATTAAAGTTAGTTGGTTTAGATTTCTAGGAGGTTTTTATGTTAACTGTTGCTAAATTTGGTGGTAGCTCATTATCAAATGCCACTCAATTTCAAAAGGTAAAGAATATAGTATTATCTGATCCTACAAGACAAATAGTTGTTTGTAGTGCTTTAGGTAAAAGAGATAAAAGTGATACTAAGATAACTGATTTATTATATATTTTACATGCTCATTTAAAATTCAGTGTTCCTTATGGTGACATTTGGGAAATGTTATATAATCGTTTTGTTGGTGTTAAGAATGATTTAGGTATTGATTATGATATTGAAGAAGATTTAAATTCCTTAAAGGCTGAATTAAATAAGACAATTTCAGAAGAATATTTAGTATCAAGAGGAGAATATTTAACTTCTAAGTTAATGGCTTCATTCTTAGGCTATACTTGGGTAGATGCTAAAGATTTACTTAGATATAATTATGATGGTAAATTAGATGAAGAATTAACTGAAAAGAATGTTAAAATTGCTTTCTCAAAGGATAGAAAAATAGTTGTTCCTGGATTTTATGGTGCATATCCTAATGGTTCTGTCAAGCTTTTATCTAGAGGTGGTTCTGATGTTACAGGTGCCATTTTAGCAAAGTGCTTAAATGTTACAGTATATGAAAACTGGACTGATGTATCAGGTGTATTATCAGCTGACCCTAGAATTGTTAAAAATCCTAAGGCGATTAAAGAAATTACTTATGCTGAATTAAGAGAATTATCATATATGGGTGCATCAGTATTACATGAAGAAACTGTATACCCTGTACAACAATTAAATATTCCTATTAATTTAAGAAATACTAATGAACCTGATAATCCAGGTACAGTAATTAGAGAAGTTTGTACAGATACTACTAATACAGTTACAGGTATTGCTGGTAAAAAAGATTTCTGTGCCTTCAATATTTTTAAAGACCATATGTCTAATGAAGTAGGCTTTATGGCTAAAGCTTTATCTTTATTCCAAAAATATGAAGTATCTATTGAACACGTTCCATCTGGAATTGATTCATTTTCTGTAGTTGTTCCATATTCTCAAGTAGAAAAGTGTCAATATGAATTAGTTACAGAATTAAAAAGAGACCTAGATGCTGAAGTTACATTAGAAAGAGACTTAGCTTTAGTTGCAGTTGTAGGTAGAAATATGGCTAAAAGAGCTGGTATTTGTGGTGAAATATTCCAAGCATTAGGAAAGAATAAGATTAATGTTAGATTATTAGCTCAAGGTCCACAAGAATTAAATATTATCATTGGTGTTCAAGCTGTTGATTATGAAAATACAATTGATAGCTTATATCATGCATTAATAAAATAAAAATAAGAGTCAGGCGACTCTTATTTTTTTTCACTAACCATCTTTTTGAATTTTTCCATATCTTCTTTGAATTCAAATCTAGCAATAAAGAATTCATTACCCATATCTTTTGCTAATACTTCATCCATAATGCCATGCATTTGAATAAATGGGTATTCAGCTTTTATTTCATCAAAGCTATATTTATATTTAAATCTATCACGTCTACCAAAGAATACACAATAATATTTAGGGTAATTTAGATTTACATTTCTAATTTCATCATAACAAATGACATCAGCCCAAATTTGATATGTATCTAGGGATTGACCAAAATTAATAATATCTGGAGTAAATCCTCCTGGTGGACGCATATTAACCTCTAAGGCTACAATATCTCCTGCCTTACCTAGACCATGTTTATCATGCTTTAATCTAAAAAACTCTAAATGGAAATATCTTTTTCTAATATTAAATGCCTTTAATACTCTTTGACCAACATCTTTAATATCTTCAGGTACTTCCTTATTAACATAATATGAGCATTCTAGATTTTGATTTACAATATCCATAATAGAAGGAGGGAATACCTCGTTGTCGCAAAATACGATATTGCTATTAGAATCCACTATGCCATCTAGGGATGTAATATCGCCATCAATATATTCTTCCATTATATATTTAACATTGAATCCTCTTTGATAAAAGGCAACCAAATCACCTTTTGATTCAATTTTATAAGTGGCCTCAGCTCCAACACCAACATCAGGCTTAACTACTACAGGATAACCTACTTCATTAATGAATTCTAAATCCTTTTCTAAAGATTCTACAAATTTATATCTAGCCACAGGAACATTAGCTTTAATATAATATTCTTTCATAGTGGATTTAGATGTATAGTGGATAACATCAGCTAATTTATCACCAGTAATATTAAAATCAGTTCTAAGCCTTGCATCTTGTCTTAACCAATATTCATTGTTTGATTCTAGCATATCAATTTTGCCATATTTATATGCATAAAAGGCAACTGCACGATATACCTCATCATAATTTTCTAGATTACAAACCTTATAATACTCTGTTAATGATTCTCTTACTTTAATATCTAATTCATTATAAGGTGTATCTCCAATACCTAAAACAGCTACTCTGTTTTTCTTAAGTCTATCACAAAAATTGTAATAATTCTTAGGAAAAGCTGGAGAAATAAATACAAAATTCATAATCATCACCCTGATTTAATTATAACACAGTTTTAGGAAATTATTCTTTTTTTCTTGTTTTAGGCTTTTAAAAACGTTTACGATAATATATAATATTATTAAATTGACTATGGAGGTCATATTATGTTTGGAAAGAAGAAAAAGAAAGAAGAAGTTCTAGATTCTTTTGAGAATGACGATAAAGAAGATAAAGTCATTACTGAATTAGATGAAGACTTAGATAAAGATAAGATTCAAGCTTCAGAAAAAAGAAAAAAGAAAGAAGAACAACAAAGAATAGATGAAGCAAGAGATGAAATTTTAAATTCTAAACCTAAAACTAAGGTTGGAAAAACATTTAAAATGTATCAATTCATCTTTAAGATTTTAATCTTTGCCTTACTTATTACATTAGCTATAGTAATGCTTGTTATGCAAGCTGAGGTTGTTGGTATTATTTATATGTTTGCCGGAGCATTAATTACATTTAGTGCCCTAATTAGAATGATACCTCTAATCAAAACAACTAAGGCAAAACCAGCAAGATTAATTGTGTTTATTCAATGTTTAATCCATTTAGTTATTGGTGGATATTTAATTGGTGCTGCCTTCTATCATTGGCATGAATTACAAGTTTATGCTGAAAAATTAGCAGATGGTACTATTGCTGGTGCACAAGAAGTTAAAGAAAAGCTAGCCCAAGCTGGTGACTGGGGTTGGGGTCAATTCAACCTTGAATTCTTTGTATATTTCTTAGTTGCATTCTTCTATACAATGGCTGGTGGTTATTTCTGGGTTACTATCATTTATCAAGAAAAGACTACACATGGCTTATTTAGATTACAAATGTTATCATTTACAGCTGCAGTTGTATTTGGTATTTTCGCTCATAGAATGCAAGTTAATCAAATAATTATTGCATTAGCTATTATTGCTATTTTATGTGCAGTATTAATTGGTGTAGATGCTGGTGGTTCTTATTATAGATATCGTAAGAGTTTAGATCCTGAAGCTTATGCTAGAAAAGAAAAGAAGGCTAAGAAGTCTAGAGGCAAGGATATGCCTGCTAGAAATGAGGATGTTGATTATTCTGATATCGATCCTAATACAATACCACAAGATGATCCTAGAGATTCAAATAATATTGTTAATTAAGATTAAGTGTCACATTAGAAAAAAATGTGACATTTTTCTTTTAATACTTTTTGATTTTTCTTTACTTTGAGATTAAGTATGATATAATACTAAAGGTATAATATTTTTATAAAAAGGGAATGAAAGAGATACTGTTATTATTTGGTAATAGGAGGAACAGACTTATCCCTGTTATGTATCTCGGTCTGTAGAGTAATATGGTAGTTGATAAATTAGAAAAAAGCCAACTTAAGTTCACTTTTGATGTTACTGTAGATGAATTTGAAAAGGCTCTTGATGAATCATTCAAGGAAGAAGTAAAGAAAGTAACAGTTAAAGGATTCCGTAAAGGTCATTGCCCTAGATCAGTATTTGAAAAGATGTATGGTGTTGAAGCCTTATTCGAGGGTGCTTTAAATGTTGTATTAAATAATAAGATTTCTGAGGTTGTTAAGGATGAAGAATTAACTAAGACATTCTTAGGTAAATTCACCCCAAACCTAGAATCTAAGATTGAAAGAGGTAAGGAATTCAAGGTTTCATTAACTATTGATACATATCCTGAAGTTACATTACCTAAGTATAAGGGTATCGAAGTTAAGGCTAAGAATTTAAAGGTTACTGCTAAAGAAGTTGATGAAGCAATTAAGGCTTTAACAAAGAAGGATGCTACAAAAGAAGTTAAGGCTGAACAAGTAGTTGCTAAAGGCGATTATGTAACATTCGACTTCGTTGGTTCTGTAGATGGTGTTGAATTCCCTGGTGGAAAGGCTGATAACTATGAACTTCAAATTGGTTCAGGACAATTCATTCCTGGGTTTGAAGACCAAATGGTTGGTATGAAGGCTGATGAGGTTAAGGACTTAAATGTAACTTTCCCAGAAGCATACCAAGAGCCAACATTAGCTGGTAAGGAAGCAGTATTTAAAGTAACTGTTCATAAGATTGAAGTTGAAAAGTTCCCTAAGTTAACTCAAGATTATGTTCAAAGCTTAAAGATTGAAGGAGTTACAAACTCTGAAGAATTAAAAGCTAATAAGAGAGCTGAACTTGAAGCTAATAAGGAAACACAAGAAAAAGATCGTCAAGTAAATGACATCATTAATAAGCTTATTGATTCTGCAAAGGTTGATATGCCTCAAACATTAATTGATGAAAGAGTTAACCAATTAAGAGGTCAATATGAACAACAAGCTAAGATGTATAATATTCCATTTGATACATTCTTACAATTAATGAACATCAACAAAGAAAAGTTTGAAAAGGATACTTTAGAACAAGGTACTCGTCAAGCATTATTTAGCGTTCTTGCTAATAAGATTATTGAAGATGAGAAGTTAGCTCCTACAAAAGAACAATTAGAAGCTAAGGCTGAAGAAGAAGCTAAGTTACATAATTCAACTAAGGAAAAGATGTTAGCTCAATATGGTGCTAAGTATTTCAATGATATGGCTTACAAGGCATTAACTGATTTATTAGTTGCTAACGCAAAAGAAATTTAATTATTACGGTAGTCTATTGACTACCGTTTTAAATTTATAATATGGGATTTTATGTTAATTTAATTTATTTTTGGCACACTACTTGCAAAAGTGCCAAAATAGTGTATAATATACTTACATAATTAGAATAGGAGTATTTTTGACTAGTTTTTTTGTTAAAAATAAGCTATATTATGATTATGTATTGTTGTGAAAGGGAGGTATTTTTATGGAAGAAAATACAAAGATTGTACTACCTGCCATTGCGGTTAGAGGAATCGTACCACTACCAAACAACGAATTTAAGATTGAAGTAGGTAGACCTAATTCAATTTTAGCCCTTGATGCGGCTGAGAAGATGTATGGTGGTAATATTGTTCTTTTAATCCAAAAGGATGTAAATGTTACAAATGTTAATGTAGAAGACATCGAACCTATCGGTGTTTTAGCTAAGGTTACTTTGAAATTAAAACTACCTAATAATAATTATCGTGTAAAGTTTAAAGTAACTAATCGTTTACAAATTACAGAATATACATCAACTGATCCATATTTTGTATGTGCGTATGAAAAGATTTATTCTGTTATAGCTAATGATGAAGTAGAAGCTGCTTTAATTAAGAATATTGCTTCTGAAATTGCAGCTGGTGGCCAAAATTTATTCCAAGCACCAGATGAAATCGCAAGATTATTACAAAATGGTACTAATGCGGATGTTTTATCGGATGTTATTGCTTATCAATTAAAGCTATCTAGTAATTTATCTAAATATCGTTATTTAGAGGAAGCATCAGTTTCTAAGAGATTAGAAATGATTTTAGAGGACATTGAAAGAGAAAAACAAATTGTTGAAATTGAAAACAAAATCAACAAGGATGTAAAGAAATCTATTGATGATTCTCAAAAAGAATATTATTTAAGAGAAAAAATGCGTGCCATCCAAAATGAACTTGGAGATAAGGCTAGACAAGAAGAAGACGTTGAAAAGCTAAGAAAAGCTATTGAAGAAGCTCATTTACCACAAGGTATTTATGAAAAAGCTATCAATGAATTACAAAAATATGCATCAACATCTAATCAAATGGCCGAATCAGGTGTAATTCGTTCATATCTTGAGTGGATTATTAACTTACCTTGGTATAAAGCATCTGAGGATAATCTAGATTTAGCTGATGTTGCAGCTAAATTAGATAAGAATCATTATGGTTTAGAGAAAGTTAAAGATCGTATCATTGAATACTTAGCTGTTAAGATGATGACAGGTCATAATCCATCGACTATTCTTTGCTTCGCAGGCCCTCCAGGAGTAGGTAAAACTTCTCTTGCAAGATCAATTAGTGAAGCTTTAGGTAGAAAGTTTGTAAAACAATCACTTGGTGGTGTTAGAGATGAATCTGAAATCCGTGGTCACAGAAGAACATATATTGGTGCCTTACCTGGTAGAATTTTAAAAGGTATGAAAGATGCTGGTACTGTTAACCCTGTATTCTTATTAGATGAAATTGATAAGATGACTGCTGATTATAGAGGAGATCCTGCAGCAGCTATGCTTGAGGTATTAGACCCAGAACAAAACAAATTCTTCTCAGATAATTATTTAGAAGAACCATATGATTTATCACAAGTAATGTTTATTACAACTGCTAATGATTTAGGAAGTATTCCTGAACCACTAAGAGATCGTATGGAAATCATTGAATTATCAAGCTATACTGAAATTGAAAAGTTTAATATTGGATTTAAGCATTTACTTCCAAGAGAAATTGAAGCTCATGGTTTAAAACCTGAACAAATTAAAATTGAAGAAGATGCAATGTATGATATTATTCGTGGATACACAAGAGAAGCTGGTGTTCGTGAATTAGACCGTATGATTGCAACTATATGTCGTAAAACTGTTAAACGTATTTTAATGGATAAAGAACAAGGAGTAGTTGTAACAAAAGATAACATTTCTGATTTCTTAGGAAAGATTCGTTTCTTCAACAACCAAAATAGAGAAGAAAACCAAGTTGGAGTTGTAACCGGCCTAGCTTATACTTCATTTGGTGGTGATACTTTAGATATTGAAGTTACTACATATCCAGGTAAGGGAGGATTTATTCTAACTGGTAAGCTTGGAGATGTAATGAAAGAATCTGCAACTGCAGCATTCTCATATGTAAAAGCACACCAAAAGGAGTTAAAGATTGAAGAAGGATTCTTAGAAAAGAATGATGTTCATATTCACGTTCCAGAAGGTGCTGTACCAAAAGATGGTCCATCTGCAGGTGTAACACTTACTACAGCATTAGTGTCTGCCCTATCTAAACGTCCTGTTGATTGCCATATCGGTATGACTGGTGAAATTACACTTCGTGGTTCTGTTTTAGCAATTGGTGGATTAAGAGAAAAATCTATTGCTGCATCAAGATCAGGATTAAAGAAAATCTTTATTCCAAAGGATAATGAAAGAGATATTGAAGACATTCCAGAGGAAGTACGTAATATTTTAGAGATTAAGCCTGTTAGCCATATCTCCGAAATATTAAATGCTGTTTTCGAATAATTTAATAAAAAGGGTATTACTTTGTAATACCTTTTTTTCGTTTTAAATTGGAAAAAATTTCTATCGTTTTCGGAGTTTAAAAACAGTGTGTTTTTATTATCGTTTTTGATTGACTTTTATAAATTATTTTTATATAATAAACGCAATCGATAAAAAAAGTTTTGAAAGGAAGGATATTATGATTGACACAAAGTTGTTAACTTTTTTAACTTTGCTTGAAGAAAAAAGTTATACGAAAACAGCTAGTAAATTATATATAACCCAACCTGCAGTAACACATCACATTAAAACTTTAGAAAAAGATTATGATATAACATTATTTACAAATCCAAAAACCTTTGATTTGACCAAATCAGGTAAAATGTTATTAGATTATGCTAAAAGCTTAAAGCTTCAAGAAGAACTTTTATTAGCTAATTTGCAAAAGCAAGAATCATTTATTTGTAATGTTGGATTCACACCTACAGTTAAGGCAGTAATACCTCCTGCCAAGGATATTGTTGATACTTTAGGCATGGTACCTATGTTTAATGCTTATACCGAATCATATGATAGTATTATTGATGGTTTATTATCTGGTAGATTAGATTTTGCTTTTGTTGATAATAGTTTTGATTCTGCTGATTTCGAATCATGTTTACTAACAAACTTGAAAGTTGTATTAGTTGGTAATCCAGAAGGACAATATAAAACTAAGGATCGACTATCAAAAGAAGCACTACAAGTTGCTACTATGGTCTTACCTAGTGAAGACTCTGGATTATATAAATGTGTTTTAAGTAATTTAAAAAGTAAAAATATTCGTCTAAAGAATAATTTTACTATTCAATCAAATGATATTGATTTAATGAAAAAGCTAGTTATCTTATCTGATGGCGTTGCTTTTATGTATTATGATAGCGTAAAAGAAGATATAGAGGCTGGTAGATTAAAAAAGTTTGAAATTCAAAATGTTCAAATTTCTCAAAATATTTATATCATCTATAGTAAAGCTTCTAGACTAGATGATACTATGCAAAATTTCTTAGATGCATGTTTAAAGCTAGGTAGGTGATATAATGCTTAATGTTCTTTATGAAGACAATCATATCATTGTTTGTATAAAGGAAAAAGGTATATTATCCCAAGAAGATATTTCTGGTAAAGATGATATGCTAACTATTGTTAAAAAGTATATTAAAGAAAAATATCTTAAAGAAGGAAATGTTTATTTAGGATTAGTACACCGCTTGGATATCAACACAAGCGGTGTTATGGTTTTTGCTAGAACATCTAAGGCTGCTAGTAGACTTTCTAAAGCTATTAACGATAATGAATTTAAAAAAGAATATCATGCTTTAGTAGAAGGTAGATTTGAATCTAATACTACCCAAACTATAAAATCATATTTAAGAAAAGATGAAAAAGAAAGAAAAGCTTATATTGACGATAATGGTAAATATGCTGAATTAAGTTTTCAACCCATTAAAGAATATAGTATTGATAATAATATGGTAACATTAATCAATGTTAAGCTTAAAACTGGTAGATTTCATCAAATAAGATGCCAAATGGCAAGCATTGGGCATCCATTATATGGTGATAAAAAGTATGGTTCTTTAAACCCTAATGATAAGTATTATCTTTGTGCATATTCTTTGTCATTTCCTCATCCTATTACTAAAGAGATAATGACATTTACTATGG
>JAILGR010000157.1 GCA_024696565.1 Acholeplasmatales bacterium
GATTTAATTATTTTTATAATAAAAATTTATAAAGCTAGTAATAAACTAGAATCGTCTATAAACAGACGGTTCTATTTTTTTCGGAAAAATTTCCGAAATTTAAAATTTTATTTTTCGGGAAAATTAATAATTAGGAAAATGCTATCATAGATAGTTTTCTTGCGTTTGGGTGTTAGTAATGATATAATTAATATAAATATTAATTGTCAAAAAAAATTTAATTAGTGAGTTAGCTTATGAAAGGAATTATTTTAGCTGGTGGTTCTGGTACTAGATTATATCCATTAACCCTAGTTACATCGAAACAATTATTACCTGTTTACGACAAACCTATGATTTATTATCCACTTAGCATTTTGATGCTTGCGGGAATTAAAGATATTTTAATTATTTCGACTAAAGAAGATACTCCAAGAATGGAAGCATTACTTGGAGATGGGAAGAGATTTGGTATTTCACTACAGTATAAAGTTCAACCATCACCTGATGGATTAGCTCAGGCTTTTATTTTGGGTGAAGAATTTATTGGTGATGATGATTGCTGTATGATCTTGGGAGATAACGTATTATATGGCAATGGTTTAAAGAAGAATTTACGTATAGCTGTAGAAAATGCCAAATGTGGTATGTCTACTATCTTTGGTTATTATGTACCAGACCCTGAAAGATTTGGTGTTGTAGAATTTGATAATAATGGTAAGGCTATTTCTATCGAAGAAAAACCAAAGAATCCAAAAACTAATTATGCAGTAATTGGTCTATATTTCTATCCAAAGGGTGTTTCTAAATTAGCTAAGGGTATTGAAAAGAGTGCTCGTGGTGAATATGAAATTACAACATTAAATCAAATTTATTTAGATAAGAATTCAATGAATGTTATTACCTTAGGTAGAGGTGTAACATGGTTAGATGCTGGTACTCATGAATCTTTAGCTGAAGCAACAAGCTTTGTTAAGATGATTGAAGAACATCAAGGCTTGATGATTTCTTGTCCTGAAGAAATCGCATTTGACAATGGTTGGATTACAAAAGAAGAATTAATAAATGTTGCTAAACCTATGGCTAAGAATAATTATGGAAAGCATTTATTAAATGTTGCAGAAGGTAAGGTATTAAAATAATGGCAAAAACATTTGGTAATTTCACATTCAATGAAACTGAAATTGAAGGTGTATATATCATTGATGTAAAAAAATATGGTGATAATCGTGGTTACTTTATGGAAACATATAAGGAATCAGATTTTAATAAAGCTGGCTTAAATTATAAATTTATTCAAGATAATCAATCTAAATCTAAAGCTGGTGTATTAAGAGGCTTACATTTCCAAAAAACATTCCCTCAAGCTAAACTTGTTAGATGCCTTGAAGGTGAAGTTTTTGATGTAGCTGTTGATTTAAGAAAAAACTCAAAGACATATGGTAAGTGGGTGGGCTGCTTACTATCTGCTGAACGTGGTAATCAGTTTATGATTCCAAGAGGTTTTGCTCATGGCTTTGTAGTTTTATCTGAGGTGGCAACATTTGCTTACAAATGTGATGAATTATATCATCCAGAAGATGAAGGTGGCGTTATGTGGAATGACCCTGAGATTGGTATAGAGTGGCCATTTAAGGGTGAAGTGTTATTATCTGAAAAAGATAAACTACATAAACCACTAAAAGAATTAAAAATTGAATTTTAGGAGAAATGAGTTATGTCGTTAGACGATAAGATTCTTGTTACGGGAGTTAAAGGTCAACTTGGCTTTGATTGTGTAAGAGAATTAAAAAAGAGAGGTTATCAAAATGTCTTGGGGATTGATATTGATGATCTTGATTTAACTAAAGAAAATGATGTTAAAAAATTTGTTTTAGAATATAAGCCAAATGTAATTATGCATAATGCGGCTTGGACTCAAGTAGATAAGGCAGAAGAATTTCCTGATAAAGTTTATGAAGTAAATTCTTTGGCCCCTAAATATTTAGCTGAAGCAGCTAAATTAGTAGATGCTAAAATGGTTTATATTTCTACAGATTATGTATTTAATGGCTTAGGGGAAAAGCCATTTAATGTAGATGATCCAAAAGAAGGTTTATCAGTTTATGGTAAAACAAAATCACAAGGGGAAGATTTTGTTACATCCACAATTGATAAATATTTTATTGTTAGAATATCTTGGGTATTCGGTAAAAATGGCAATAATTTTGTCAAAACTATGTTGAAGCTTGCGTCTATGGGTAAGACTGAATTAAATGTTGTATCTGATCAAATTGGTTCAGTTACTTATACTAAAGATTTAGCAGTACTTTTAGTAGATATGATTGAAACTGAAAAATATGGTATTTATCATGCTACTAATGAAGGTTATATTTCTTGGGCAGAATTTGCTAAAGAAATATTTAAACAAAAGAATTTAAATGTTAAGGTTAATGAAGTAACTACAGAAGAATATATGAAGTTAGTTACTAATCAAGCAAAAAGACCTTTAAATTCAAGAATGAGTAAAAATACATTAGATTTAAATGGCTTTAATAGACTTCCAGATTGGAAAGATGCATTAAAGAGATATCTAATGGAAATAGAAGAATAGGGAGGAAAAAAATGATTATCACAAAGACACCATTTCGTATGTCATTCTTTGGCGGTGGTACGGATATGCCTGAATACTTCAATCAAAACAGAGGTGCAGTTATCTCTACTACATTTGATAAGTATGTCTATGTAACAGTTAGACACC
>JAILGR010000230.1 GCA_024696565.1 Acholeplasmatales bacterium
CATCTAAATCAACAAGCATACCTTCAAATTCCATCTTACCTAATACTTTAGATAAAGGAATTTCTATTTCAGTTAATAGGTCAAATTGTTCTTTTTCTTTTAATCTATTAATAGCTTCTTCTTTTAATTTATATAAACAATTTACTTTTTTTACAATATGATCATATAATATATTTTTCTCAGGAATTGCCTTTTTTACACCTTTACCATAAATTGCTTCATCATAATAACAATCACTATAAGAATAATAATCAGCAATGCCTTTAAATTCTTCTTTTGCTGCAGTAGGGTTAATAATATATGTCGCAAGCAATAAATCAAAATCTACGCCTTCTAAATCAATCCCAAGCCTCTTACATAATACATAAGCTCTCTTGTAATCAAAAATAGATTTATGATTATCTTTATTAGATAAAAACATTATTAAATCCATACTTTTAAAAATCATATCTGGTTCAATAATGAATGTTCCTCTACCATTTTTAATACCAATAGCTAAAAGAGGTGATTTATGATAATTATATTCAAATGTTTCAAATATTAGTGATGAATAATCATCTAAAATATCTTTCATCATACTAATGCTATCAACCATCTTATAGTTTGATACTTCATTAATAGTAGGTTTATCTAATTGGATCTCTTTTAATAAGGATTTAAATTCTAGTTCTTGATAGAAATTAACTAATTTTTCCTTATCCATTTCTTTTCTTTCTGTATCTTCTAAAGAAATCTTTATATCAAAATCTCTTAAGATTGTAGCCATCTTTTGGCACAATCTAGCTGATTCAATATTATTTCTAATCTTTTCTCCAACAGAACCTTTAATAGATTCACTATTTGCTATAATACCTTCTAATGTACCATATTCATTTAATAATTTAACTCCCGTTTTTTCACCAATTCCAGGTACACCAGCCAAATTATCTGATTTATCACCCATTAAAGCCTTTAGGTCTATCCACTGTGTATATTCAATACCATATACTTCTTTAAAATGGATAGGATCAAAATCTTCAAGCTCAGTAAAACCTTTCTTTGTCATATGAACGGTTGTATTATTACTAATTAATTGTAATAAATCTTTATCTGATGAATATATATCAACTTTATATCCTGCATCCTCGGCTTTTTTAGCCATAGTACCAATAATATCATCAGCTTCATATAAATCTTGTTCATAACGTTTAATACGCATAATATCTAAGAATTCTTTAATATAAGATATTTGCATACGAAATTCATCAGGCATAGGACTTCTACCAGCCTTATAGTCTTCCATCCAATCATGACGAATAGTCTTTTTACCAGCATCAAATGCTACTAATATAGCATCATAATTAGTCATTATTAAATTATTCATCATTCTTGCAAAACCATAGATTGCATTAGTATATAACCCTTTGGAATTTTGAGTTAAGTTTCCACCAGCACCAAGTCCATAAAAGGCTCTATACATTAATGAATTACCATCTACCAATATCATTCTTTTCATATTATCACGCACCTTAAACATATAAATACATTATAGCAAATCATCCCCTAAAAAGAAAGAAAATAGCCCAATTAATTTGGACTATTTTTTGATAGGTAATTTAATTCTATCTTCTAATTCTTCATTTTCTTTATATAAAACTATTTGTCTTCCAATAGCTTGAACAAATTCAATTCCTTCTTCTTTAAAAAATTCTTCAGCTTCATCAAAAGTAACATAAGAATTTTGTAAAATAGAAATCTTCATTAACTCATGTTTTTTCAAATAATTTAATACTGTTTCCATTAAATTATCTGATAAACCATCCTTACCAATTTGGCATACTGGTTTTATTTTTTGAGCTAAGCTTCTTAAATATACCTTTTGTTTTGTTGTTAACATATATCCTCCTAAAGCTTAAAATAAGCGCCACATAATGGCGCTTATATTATATCATTATTTTACAAGAAATTCTTCTGTATCGTAAGAATCTCTTAAAATCTTTTGCATATCCTCAACCATAGGTACTCTTGGGTTTGCAGGAGAGCATTGATCTTCATAAGCTAAGTATGATAATTTTTCAACTTGGCTCATCCAAGTATCTCTATCAATACCTTGGCTTTGGAAGTTCATCTTGATACCAACCTTAGCACCAAGTTCACCAACAGCCTTAGCTAATGATTCTACACCTTCTTCAATTGTAGATGCAGGTAATCCTAAAATTCTTGCAACCTCAGCATATCTTTCATCAGCACGATAATAATTATATTTTGGCCATGTAGATAACTTTTGAGGCTTTTGACCATTGTAACGAATTGTATATGGTAATAAGATTGCATTAGCACGTCCATGAGGAACATGGAATTCAGCACCAACCTTATGTGCCATAGAGTGGTTCATACCTAAGAAAGCATTAGCGAATGCCATACCAGCTAAGCATGATGCATTATGCATCTTTTCTCTAGCTTCTGGATCATTCTTACCATTGTTATAAGAACGAGGTAAATATTCAAATACCATCTTAATAGCTTGAATAGCTAAACCATCTGTGAAATCAGATGCTAATGTAGAAACATAAGCTTCAAGAGCATGTGTTAATACATCCATACCTGTATCAGCAGCAATTGATCTAGGTAAATTCATAACAAATGCTGGGTCAATGATAGCAACAGTTGGAGTTAAAGAATAATCTGTTAATGGATACTTCTTATGTTCAACCTTATCAGTGATAACAGCGAATGGTGTAACTTCAGAACCAGTACCTGAAGTTGTAGGAATACAAACTAATTTAGCCTTCTTACCTAATTCAGGATATTGGAATGCACGCTTACGGATATCCATAAACTTTTGTTTTAAGTCATTGAAGTTTACATCTGGTTGTTCATAGAATAACCAAATACCCTTAGCACAGTCCATTGAAGAACCGCCACCTAAAGCGATAATTGTATCTGGTTCAAATGAACGCATTAATTCAACACCCTTCAATACTGTTTGAATAGATGGATCTGGTTCAACATCACAGAATAATTGATATGGAACCTGTGGATTACGTAATTGTAATTGATTGATAACCTTTTGTACATAACCAAGTTCTACTAAAGAACGGTCTGTTACGATTAATGCCTTCTTCATTTCCTTCATTTGATGTAAGTACTCGATGGCATCTCTTTCAAAATAAACCTTAGCTGGAATCTTAAACCATTGCATATTATTTCTTCTTCTACCTACTTTCTTTACATTTAATAAATTTAGAGGTCCTACGTTACCAGCAACAGAGTTGTGACCATAAGAACCACATCCTAATGTTAATGATGGAATGAATGAGTTATAAACATTACCAATACCACCGAATGTAGAAGGTGAATTACAAATAATACGAATAGCTGGGATATAATCACCAAACTTAGTACATAATTCTTGACTAGCTGTATGAATAGCAGCACTATGTCCTAAACCATTGAATTCTACAGAAGCCTTAGCTAAATCAAAGCCTTCTTGAGTAGAATTAGATTGAACCATAGCTAATACTGGAGATAATTTTTCTCTAGTTAATGGTTCAGATACACCAATAGTAGCACATTCTACCATGATGATTACTGTATTTTCAGGCACACTAAAGCCAGCTTGTTCTGCAATCCAAGTTGCATACTTACCAACGATTGTTGGATTTAATCTAGCATTAGGAGCATCTTCTTTAGAGTTAACGCCAAACATGAAAGCTTCAAGTTTCTTCTTCTCTGCCTTATTAGCAAAGTATACACCATACTTCTTGAATTCTTCTTTAGCTTGTTCATAAATTTCTTTATCACAAATAACAGATTGTTCAGATGCACAAATCATACCATTATCGAAAGCCTTAGACATAACGATATCGTTAACAGCTTGACGAACGTTACAAGTCTTTTCCATGTATGCAGGAACGTTACCAGCACCTACACCTAAAGCAGGCTTACCACAAGAATATGCAGCACGAACCATTGCATTACCACCAGTAGCTAAGATAGTAGCAACTCCTGGGTGATTCATTAATGCAGTTGTAGCATCCATAGATGGGTGTTCAATCCATTGAATACAGTTCTTTGGAGCACCAGCAGCAATAGCAGCCTCATAAACTACCTTAGCAGCGGCAACAGAACACTTTTGTGCATTTGGATGGAAACCGAAAATAATTGGGTTTCTAGTCTTAATACAAATTAATGACTTAAAGATTGCTGTAGAAGTTGGGTTTGTTACTGGAGTTATACCGGCAACAACACCTACTGGTTCTGCTAATTCAACCATACCAGTAACATCATCTTCACGAATAACGCCTACAGTCTTTAAGCGCTTCATATTATTAGTTACATATTCACATGCAAATAAGTTCTTAGTTGCTTTATCTTCGAAAACACCACGACCTGTTTCCTCAATAGCAAGCTTAGCTAAATCACCATGCTTATCTAGGGCTGCAACAGAACATTTTGCTACGATATAATCGATTTGTTCTTGAGTGAAATGAGCATATTCGTCAAGAGCTACTAAACCCTTTTGAACTAGCTCGTCTACCTCTTCTTGAGGTGTTAAGATTTTTTCTTCCATTCTAGTCCTCCAAGTAAAAAACCATAAATATTAAAATCACTTACTCGTCATTTCAATTATTATTATATAGGATTTTTTTAAAAATAAAAGTTTGTAACCGATTTCATTTTTTTGTAATCGTTTACAAAAAATTTCGATGTTATCGATAAACAAAAATACGAAATTTCATTCGCAAAATTTCGTATTTTTTAGAATATTATTCATTATTTTCAAAAAATAGAAATACTATCTTTTTCTATTTTGTCCAATTTATAGGCATTATTCCATTACTAATTAAGAAATTATTAGTTCTTGAAAAAGGTTTAGAGCCAAAGAAACCACGATAACTAGATAGTGGTGATGGATGGGCAGACTTTATTACTAAATGATTAGGATTATTCAACAATTTTTCTTTTTTTATTGATGGAGAACCCCATAAAATAAATACAATTGGTTGATTTAATTCATTTAATAATTTTATAACATTATCTGTAAATACTTGCCATCCATAATCCTTATGAGAAAAAGCTTCTCCTTTTCTAACTGTTAATACAGTATTTAATAATAAGACTCCTTGTCTAGCTAAATAATCTAAATTACCATCTTGTTTAACTTTTATACCTAAATCACTTTCCATTTCCTTATATATATTAATTAAGGATGGTGGTAATTTATCACATAAAACTGAAAAAGCTAATCCATGAGCTTGATTAGGCTCATGATAAGGATCTTGACCTAAAATGACAACCTTAACATTATCTAATGGTGTCATTTCAAAAGCATGAAAGATATTATCATATGAAGGATAACAAATATTATCTTCATATTCCTTATTAACACTTACCATTAACTTTTTAAAATAATCTTTTTTCTTTTCTTCTTCAATAAACGTATTCCAATTCATAATAATACCTATTCTTCATCATTTTGTTGTTTATTTACATTTTCTTTAGGTAACTTATTCTTCTTATTTTTAATAACCTTAACAATTAATACCACAACCAATGCTACAACAAGTCCAGCTGCTACAAAAATACTAGCAATTACAATCCAACCACCTATATAAGCTGATGGTGAAAAAGCAACATCTAAAAACATAATTCTCATCCTCCTTAATTTATGGAAATATGATGTCAACTAAATAAATAATAATATTGCCAAAGGCAAAACTACCTAAATTAGCTAATATACTATATAAAAAACTCTTTTTATAATTCTTTAATACTAGATAATACATAAA
>JAILGR010000012.1 GCA_024696565.1 Acholeplasmatales bacterium
TGTTAAATTCTTAGTATCTCCTATCTTTTTTTCATATGTTCTACATTTGTTATTTAAATACATTATTAAATCACCATATGTTAAGGCAGCAGCTAGTTTCTTAATTAATGGGAATGTGTATTTAAATCCTGAATCTTTTTCTAGATTAGACATATTTAAAGATACAACAGGAATATAACCATATCCTGCTTTAACTAAAGCTTTTCTTAATAAATGTAAGTAATTAGATGCACGGCATCCACCACCTGTTTGAGTTATTAGACATACTACTTTATCTAGGTCATCTCTATGATTTAAATTATCAATGAATTGACCAATTACTAATAGGGCAGGATAACATGTGTCATTATGAACATATTTAAGACCTTCAGATACAACATCTGGTCCTTCATTTCTCATAATCTCTACTTTATAACCAGATTGAATTAAAACCTGTTCAAATAAAGACATATGAATAGGAAGCATATTTGGAATTAGGATAGTATGGGTTTTAACCATTGATTCTTTGAACTTAGGATATTCAATTTCTTTTTCTTCTAGTTCCATTATTTATTCTTCCTTTCTTGTTTTAATGCTTCAAATAAGCTTCTTAGTCTGATTTTTACAGCACCAAGATTAGTAATTTCATCAATCTTTATTTGAGTATAAATCTTGCCTTTTGCCTCTAAGATAGCTTTACATTCATCAGTTGTAACAGCATCAACACCACAACCAAATGATACTAACTGAACTAAATTCATATCATCTTCATGAGTACAATATTTAGCAGCAGAATATAATCTTGAGTGGTATGTCCACTGATTTAATACACCAACTTTGAATTTCTTTGTAAGATGAGAAATAGATTCTTCAGATACAACATAAGCTCCCATACCAGCTATTAGCTTATCAATTCCATGGTTAACTTGTGGATCTTGATGATATGGACGTCCGGCAAGAACAATAATTTCTTGTCCTTTTTCTCTAGCTTCTTTAATGTATGAATCAGCAGTTTCTCTAATAGAAGATAGATAATTATTATATGCTTCATATGCTTTATCTGTTGCAAGCTCGATTTCTTTTTTAGAAATTTTTTTATCTTTAAAATATTTATCAATAATATTTTTAATTTTTACAACAAACATCTTTTTATCATCTAAAGCGATGAAATCATCTATGAAGGTAATATTTTTAATCTTACCAACATTGTTTTCAATGTTTTGTGGATAATAAGCAACAATTGGACAATTGTAGTGGTTATCACCTAAGCCTTCATCAATGTTATAAGATTGGCAAGGATAGAAGATAATATCATTACCTTCATCAATTAATTTTTCAATATGGCCATGGACAAGCTTAGCAGGGTAACATACTGTATCTGATGGAATTGTATGTTGACCTTTAGAATATAGTTTTTCATTAGAGAATCCTGAATTAATTACTTCAAAATCTAATTCAGTAAAGAATGTATGGAAAAATGGTAATAATTCATACATATTTAATACTAATGGAATAGCTATTTTACCACGCTTTGCGCCAGTTTTGGGTTTTAAATTAGTTAAGAATTCTCTATTAAATTCATAAATATTTTTACCTTTTATAGAAGCTTTTATACCAAGTGGTTTTTCACATTTATTACCACTTATAAATTTATTTGGATTATTTTTAAATGTATTAATAGATAATAAGCAATGGTTATTACAACCTTGGCATTGTAAATTTTTAACTTCATGATTGAATTCTAATAATTCTTGATGAGTGATAGTAGAAGTTTTTTCAACACCTAAGCTTTTAGCATATAAAGCCGCACCATAAGCACCCATTAATCCGGCAATATTAGGACATACTACTTCAAGGTTTAATTCTCTTTCAAAAGCTCTTAATACAGCTTTATTTAAGAATGTACCACCTTGAACTACTATATGATTTCCTAAGGCTTCTTTATTAGTTGCACGAATAACTTTATATAATGCATTCTTTACAACAGAAATAGATAGACCAGCAGAAATGTTTTCAATAGTAGCTCCATCTTTTTGGGCTTGTTTAACTGATGAATTCATAAATACAGTACATCTAGAGCCTAAGTCTACTGGCTTTTTAGCCATTAAGCCTAAGTTAGCAAAATCAGCAATATTATAGCCTAATGCGTTAGCAAATGTTTGTAAGAATGAACCACATCCAGATGAACATGCTTCATTTAAGAAAATATTTGATATTGCGTTATGTTCAATTTTAAAACATTTAATATCTTGACCACCAATATCAATTATAAAATCAACATTTGGCATAAATTTTTTAGCCGCTGTATAGTGAGCCATAGTTTCTACTAAGCCACCATCTAACTTAAAGGCATTCTTTGCTAAATCCTCACCATAACCAGTAGAAGCAGAAGCTTCTATATTCATATTAGGGTATTTTTCATATAGGCTAGTAAATATATCTTTAATTACTGATACAGGGTTACCTTTATTTGGTTGATATGATTCAAAGCGGATATTTCCATCTTCATCAATTAAAACAAATTTTAAGGTAGTAGAACCAGAATCAATACCTAAATATAATGGTCCATTATAATCATCTAAAGATAGTGTTTCTACTTTAGCTTTTTCATGTCTTTTAATAAATTCATCATATTCTGCTTGATTATTAAATAATGGATTATTATATGCATATGTTGCCTTATTAGAGAATTGAATTAGATTATCAATTGCTTTATCTAAATCAATAATTTCTTTTGCACATAAAGCTGCTCCAATAGAAACATAATATAATGAATTCTTTGGGCAAACTCCTTCAGTTTTTAATGTTTTATCAAAGGCTTCCTTTAATTCTGATAAGAATGTTAAAGGTCCACCTAAATATGCAACTTTTCCTTGAATTTCTCTTCCTTGTGCTAAACCACCAATTGTTTGGTTTACAACAGCATAAAAGATTGAGGCTGCAATATCAGATTTTGATGCTCCTTGATTTAATAGTGGTTGGATATCACTTTTGGCAAATACACCACAGCGTGAAGCAATAGAATATAGCTTTTGGTGGTTCATTGCTAAACCATTAATTTCTGTAATATCAACATTAAGTAGAGTTGACATTTGGTCGATGAATGCACCAGTACCACCGGCACAAGAACCATTCATACGAACTTCCATACCATCTGTTAAAAATAGGATTTTGGCATCCTCTCCACCTAATTCAATGATACAATCAGTACCAGGAATTAGTTTGTTTGCGGCTACTCTAGTAGCATATACCTCCTGAACGAAAGGAATACTTGCGCCCTCAGCCATACCCATTCCGGCTGAGCCTGAAATAGCTAATTTAACTTTATTAGAAATGATGTTTTGTTCTCTTAGTTCTTTTAGCTTAGCAATTATATTATCTTTGATATGTGAATAGTGTCTTTTATAATCTTTATAGATTATATGATCATTTTCGTCTAGGACAACACATTTGATAGTTGTTGAGCCTACATCTAATCCTAATCGTAGCATAAAATATACTCCTTTCATTTTTCACAATAATATAATTATATTATTCATAATTCAAAAAGTCAATTTTTAAACAAAAATATAAAAATTGCAAAAAGATTTTTTCGTTGTATATTGTAATCATTTAGGGTATAATATAAAAATGATACAAGTATATATACTTGAAAAAGAGTGATTGAGGTATTTTGAGATGAAAAAATTAACAGGATTTTTAACAACGCTATTTGCAATATTAGCTATATTTTTATTGGCTTCCTGTAACGATACAAGCAATGTACAAGTACAAATGTCTTCTATTGCGACAACTAAGTCAATTACAATGAATTTTACTTTTGCAGCAAATGATAAAATAACAAATGGTTCTGCTCAGCCACATGTAAAATATTATACATATGATGAAGAAGCATCAGATAATATTGGTTATTTTAAGCAAGATACTTATTTAGTATTTTCTGATACATATACATCTTCATCCGCAACATTTGATTCTTTAGATATGGATACAAAATATGTATTCCGTTTATATGTAACTTATAATCAAGAAGAAGAATTAATTGAGACTTGGGTTTTATCAACTAAGAGTGGTGTTGCAACAGATATTGTTACAAAGGATCAATTATTAGACATTACAAATGATCCATCTGGTTCTTATGTATTAAAGGCAGATTTGGATTTTGCAGGTGAAACAATTACTGCAGCATTATTCAGTGATTCTAACCGTTTCACTGGTACATTTGATGGTGATGGTCATACTATTTCTAATTTTAAATATTCTTCATCTGTTCAAGGCTTATTTGCATATACAGATGGTGCTACAATAAAGAATTTAACTTTAGTTGGTCATACTGAAAATGAATTAGTTAATGGTGATTATACATCTACACAATCTACTAAGGATTTAGGATTAGTTGCTGGTAATGCAAAGGGCACATTATTTGAAAATGTTTCTGTAAAGGATGCAAGCATTGAAGTAAATGGTGGAGCAAGTGCCACATTGAATGTTGGTGCATTTGTTGGTTATGCAGATGGTTGTCAATTTGTAAATTGTAAGGCAGAAAATGTTTCTGTTAAATTTGCAAAATTAAGAAACCGTGTTTGTACAGGTTTATTTGCAGGTGCTATTCTTGGTAATGTTAAAGTTAAAACTGATGACAAAACATTTACAGTTAAGAATTGTTTTGCAACAGGTGTATTAGAAGGTGTATTACATTTCGCATCTAATGTTGGTGCTGTATATGTTGGTGGTTTTGCAGGAGATATTTCTTCTAGTGCTTTAGTAACTGACTCTTATACAGTTTGTGATATTGATTTATATAGAGATGAAACTTCATCTTATTCAAACGAATTCTCATTATCAGTAGGTAGCTTTGCAGGTGGTAAGGTTAATGGTACATCTATGTATATTACAAAGTGTGCTGCAGTTGCTGATATTTTAGTTCAAGCTGGTGCTAAAGATACTTCACTTGAAGTTGATGCAATGAAGGAATTAGAATTAAATCAAAAGTATACTTATGTTGGTGGATTCATTGGTGAAATATCTGAATATATTAATAAAATTGAAAACTGTGTTGCTTGTAAGAAAGCAGATGGTATTGTAATTAATGCTTTAGAATCTAAAGTTGATTCTGAGACAAGCCAAACTATTACATTAATTACAAAAGCTAACGATGTTGCTAAAAAGTATGATACTGCTAAGATTATAAATGTTGTTTATGCACAAGCTCTAGCTGATTTTGATACTACAGTATTAGCAAGCAATATTGCTGAAGTTTTAAATGGGTATTTAGCATAAACTAGTAGTGGAGGATTTTATGGGATTAGTTATTTATAATTCTTTAACTAACAAGTTAGAAGAATTTAAGCCTATAAATGGTAATAAGGTTAATATGTATGTTTGTGGACCTACTGTTTATGGGTATATACATATTGGAAACGCAAGACCAGTAATATTTTATGATATGTTAAGAAGATATTTAACTTTCTTAGGTTATGATGTTACATATGCTTCAAATATTACTGATATTGATGACAAGATTATTAATAAAGCAATTGAGGAAAAGAAAACAGAAAAGGAAATTGCTAAATTCTATGAAGATGCATATTGGGATTCTGTTTCTATGGTTGGTTCTAAAAAACCAGATTTAATTCCTCATGCTACTGAATATATTGGTGAAATGATTGATTTCATTCAAGAATTAATCAATAAAGGATATGCTTATAATAAATCAGGAGATGTATTCTTTAGAGTTCCTAAAATTAGTGATTATGGTATTTTATCTAATCAACAAGTAGAAGAATTAAATAGTGGTGCTAGAATCTCTATTGATGATAAAAAAGAAAATCCCCAAGATTTTGCATTATGGAAGAATACTGATGTTGGTATTAAATGGGATTCTCCATTTGGTGCTGGTCGTCCTGGTTGGCATACTGAATGTGTAGTTATGAACCATAAGCTATTTGGTAATACTATTGATATTCATGGTGGTGGAATGGATTTAAAGTTCCCACATCATGAAAATGAAATAGCTCAGGCTAAAGCTAATTATGGTACTAATTTAGCTAAATATTGGATTCATGTTGGTAGACTTGATTTAAATGGCGTTAAGATGTCTAAATCTTTAGGTAATGTTATTTATGTTAAGGATATTAATTCAACTCATGATGGTATGGTATTAAGATGTTTAATTTTATTTTCACCATATCGTTCTATGATTCCTTATTCTATGGATTTATTTAATCAATATGCTAAGGAATATGATAAGTGGGTTAGAGCGTATAAACAATCATTATTTGAATGCCAATATCAAGGCGTTTTAACAGATAAAGTTTCAGATTCAGATATTGAAGAATTTAAAAAATATATGAATGATGATTTTAATGTTCAAAATGTTTTAACTGTTGTTAATAATATTGTTAAAAGCTTAAATACTTTATTAAGAGCAAAAGAATATGAAAATTTAGCTATAAAGTTACATACAT
Organism: Acholeplasmatales bacterium; assembly: GCA_024696565.1. Lineage (GTDB taxonomy): Bacteria > Bacillota_I > Bacilli_A > Acholeplasmatales > Anaeroplasmataceae > Anaeroplasma. Next base: position 6,447 of record JAILGR010000012.1, read on the forward strand.
TAGAAGTTATATTTGATGTATTAGGAATTAATTTATTTGTAAATAAGATGACAGAAGAACAATTAGAAGTTTATAAAAATTGGCAAGCTGCAAGATTAAATAAAGATTTTGAGGCAGCTGATTTATATAGAAATAAATTAGTAGATTGGAAATTATTATAATGGACCCTATGCAATTAAACGGCTTATCCTTAGCTTATATAGGAGATGCTGTATATGAATTATATATTAGGGACTATGTAATTAAGCTTGGTTTTACTCAAGTTAAAGATTTACATAAAATGGTTGTTAAGTTTACAAGTGGAAACTCACAAGCAGACCTAGTTCATTATTTATTAGAAAATAATCTTTTATCTGAAGAAGAATTATCTATTTTTAAAAGAGGTAGAAATTCTCATGTCCATACATCTAGAAAGAATATGGAATTAAAAGATTATTTAGATGCGACTGGGTTTGAGGCTTTAATAGGTTTTTTATATTTAAATAATAATAAAGAACGTTTAGAAGAAATTATTGATTTATCCTTGAAGAAAGGGGGGAATGCTAAATGAAAAGTCCGAATCTTGATGAATTAACTGAAGAGGAATTAAAAGAATATTTAGCACAAAACGCCGACGAAGATTTGAAGGCTGATTTAGATGGTGGGGTGGAAAAAGAAGAACCTACTATCCAAATCGCAGAAGAAATCGAAATGCCTGCTCCTAAAAAAAGAAAACAACAACAAACTCAAGAAGAAAAGGAAAGAAAACGTCAAGCTAAAATAAAGGAAAGAGAAATTAAAAAAAGAAGAAGATATTTAAGAAAAAATCCTTCTACTTTAGTTCGTTATGATATTGATCCTAAAATGGGTTTGACAAGCGAAATTGCTGAACAAAGAATGGTAGATGAATTGGTTAATAGAACTAGTAAAAAGTCTAACCGTAGTGTATTTAGCATAATAATGAAGAATATCTTTACATTCTTCAACTTATTGATTTTCGTTATTGCAGGATTCTTATTCTGGCAAGGTGCCCCTATTACAGATTTTGTCTTTTTAGTAATTGTATCTATTAATATTATTATTGGTATTATTCAAGAGATTAATGCTAAGAATATGATTGATAAATTATCATTAATGTCTGCCCCTACAGCGTTTGTTATTCGTGATGGTGTAGAACATGAAATATCTATTGAAGATGTAGTTTTAGATGATTGTATTGTATTAGAATCAGGTAGACAAATTTGTGCTGACTCAATTGTTATTGATGGTGCAATTGAAGTAAATGAATCCTTATTAACAGGTGAATCTGATGCTATTTTAAAGAATCCAGGAGATCATTTGTTCTCTGGTTCTTATGTAGTTTCTGGTAAATGTAGTGCTAGAGTTGATAAGGTTGGTAAGGATAATTATATTGAGAAATTATCTCAAGAAGCTAAAAAATATAAAAAGCCTAAATCTGATTTATATGGTGCACTAAATAAGATTATCAAATTTATGGCTTTCCCAGTTGTTATTTGTGGTGCATTATTATTCTATGTTATGTATTCTAGAACTAATCCTGGTTTATATAGCAAGGAAATGCAAGAAATTGTTAGAAAAACAGCTGGTGCTATGATTGGTATGATTCCATCAGGATTATTCTTAATGTCTACTATTGCCCTATATATTGGTGTAATTAAGTTAGGTCAAAAGAATGTATTAGTACAAGATGTATACTGTGTAGAAATGCTTGCAAGAGTAAACTGTATATGTCTAGATAAAACAGGTACTATTACTGATGGTACTATGGTTGTTAAAAATGTAATTGATTATAATACTGTCCATGGTCTAGCTACTAGAAATGTTGTTTCAGCAATGCTAAATGCATTACAAGATAACAATATGACGAGTCAAGCCTTAAAGGATAAGTTTGGTCTTGGAAAAAGAATTAAGCATAAAGCTTTAATTCCATTTTCTAGTTCAAGAAAGTTCCAAGCAGTTACTTTTGATAAATATGGTACATTTGCCTTAGGTGCTCCTGAATTTGTTTTAAAAGAAGATTATAAGAGAGTAGAAAAAGATGTTAATAAATATGCATCTTTAGGATATCGTGTCTTATGTCTTGCTCATAAAGATGGAACAATTGAAGGTGTAGAAATGCCTGATGGTCCTATTGAGATTATCGCAATGATCTTAATTGAGGATAACATTCGTCCTGATGCAATTAATACTATTAAATATTTCCGTGATTCTGGAGTTGAAGTTAGAGTAATATCTGGTGATAACCCAATTACTGTATCAAAAATAGCCTCTCGTGCTGGTGTAGACAATGCCGATAAGTTTGTATCTTTAGATGGCAAAACTGATAGTGATGTGATTAATGAAGTTAGAAAAGGGACTACTGTATTTGGTCGTGTATCCCCACAACAAAAGAGATTAATCATTAGAACACTACAAGAATTAGGTAAAACTGTTGCTATGACAGGTGATGGTGTAAATGATATTCTAGCCCTAAAAGAGGCAGATTGTTCAATTGCCGTTGCATCTGGTTCTCAAGCAGTAAGAAGTTGCTCACACTTAGTTTTACTAGATTCTAATTTCGATTCAATGCCAAGTGTTGTATCTGAGGGTAGAAGAGTTATTAATAATGTTGCAAAAGTATCAGCTTTATTCTTAACTAAAACTATTTTCTCATTATTCTTAGCTATTGAAGCACTAATTACAGGCTCTTATCCAATTGCAACAACTCAATTAATTATTATTGAAGCATTCGCTATTGGTCTACCATCAATTGTATTAGTTAATGAGCCTAATAATAGGCCAGTTAAAGGTAAATTCCTTACTAATGTCATTAGGGAATCACTTCCTGGTGCGTTAGTTATTTTAGCAATATCTTTAGTAGTATTTGGTCTATCTTCACAGTTGAATTTAGATTCTATTTCAAGAACTACTATTATAGTAATTGCAGCTACTCATACATGTATGATGGTATTGTTTAAGGTATGTAAACCGTTCAATACTGTTCATAAGGTTTTATGTGGTTTCTGTTATTCAATGTTCTTATTCATTATATTTGTTTTACCGCAAATGTTAGAATTAAGACCAATTACACCACTAACTGAATATTATTCTACTAAAGTACCAATTTCATATTTAACAAAATATCCATCTATTGAACGTAGTAAGGCTAATTATTATGTAGTAAATGGTAAAGTATATTCTAATTTACCAAAGGATAGTATTAATTATCCTAATACTATTATCTCTGCAATAGGAGACAACGATAAATTATATTATGCAATTGATGGTAGAAAGACTGATATTGAGGTTGCAAGACCTGACTTAAGTTATTCTGATACTGGTGTTGTTTATCTTGGCGGTTATAAGGTTGCTGATGATATCGAATATAAAGATGATTTAAATATGACTATTGATGAATATGGTTATTTATATTGTGATGGAAAGCAAGTTAAGATTACATTAACTAAATCTAATGAAAAATATAATTATACATTAAAATATGATAACTATATTGCATCAAAAGCTACATTCCCATATACAGTAATCCCTAAGGTTACTATTGAAGATGGAGAATATTTATTTGATGGTAAACGTCTAGATGAATTAAAATATAGTGTTTCAAATACATTATCAATGGATCATGAATTACATATTACTGTTGATGTTAATTCTTTAGCGTTATTAATCAATGGAGAACCAATTTATGGTGTTGATAAAAATGGTGAAAAGTCTCAAACACCTTATAAGGTTAGTCTACCTTTAGTTACAACTACTGGTATCAATAAGCAAATGATGCTAGAGGCTGCAGAAACAGGTAATACAGTATTTGATATTTATGGTGATTTAACTGATTTAATTAGTGATGTAACAGATGAAAAGACTATTTATTCAGCTGATGGAAAAGCAATCTCTTATAGTGCATCAAAAAATATGTTCTATGTAGATTCTGTTGCTACACCAGATTTCCAATTTTCAAATATTGGTACAGATGGCTTTAGTAAATATAATGATGATACTAACCAAAAGATTGTTGTATCTAGTTTATTAGTTAGTGCCTTAAATGGTGCAACACAATATTCCATTTATGATGGAGATATAGTTATTAATACAACATCTTCATTATCTAATGCCTTATATTCACCTGAAATTAAGGTTACAGAGGCTGGTAAATATATTATTAACGGATATTATACTGAATATGCTTTCTCAAATGCGGCAATAAATGCTCATGTTGATGATAATAATTATTTAGTTTTAGGTTCAGTAACTACTGATTATTTAATTAGTTCAGCAGACATTATTGAATTAAAAGAAGGTATGGTAACATCCTTACCTATTAATAGTTTAATATTCTTATTAATGCTATGCTTAGTTGCCGGTCCATTGATGAAATTATTACAAAATATGATTCCATGGATAATTAAACAAGCAAAGACTATTAGAGATTTATTAACAAAAATAAATTGATTTATTTATAAATTAGGTTATAATTTAAACATATAAAAAAGACTTTGAAAAGAAGAGTAATAGATTAAAGCCTCAAAGAGAGTATCTATTTGGTGAAAAGATATAGGATAATATCTATGAACATGGTCTTGGAGTCGTGCTAGTGATATGTAATTAGCAACAGGTGCGCCTGTTATAGCGTAAATAGGCTTTTAAAGCGAAAAAGGTTGGTACCACGTGATTTTGAAATTTCGTCCTTAGTTCATACTAAGGGCGTTTTTTATTTAAGGAGGAAAAATATGAGTAAGAAATTTTATTTAACTACGGCAATTGCTTATACATCTAGTAAACCTCATATTGGTAATGTATATGAAGCAATCTTAGCTGATGCGATTGTAAGATATAAGAAAAAAGATGGTTATGATACTTGGTTTCAAACAGGAACTGATGAACATGGTCAAAAGATTGAACAAAAGGCCTTATCTTTAGGTATTACACCAAAAGAACATGTAGATAAGGTATCTAAGGAATTAAGAGATGTATATGATTCTATGAATGTAAAATATGATCATTTCATCCGTACTACAGATGAATATCATGAAAAACAAGTTGCTAAAGCTTTTGAAAAGCTATTAGCTAAAGGTGATATTTATAAAGGTACTTATGAAGGATATTATTGTGTAAACTGTGAATCATATTTTACAGAAAAAGATTTAGTAGATGGTTGTTGTCCTGATTGTGGGGCTAAAATCAATAAAAATCAAGAGGAGTGCTATTTTCTAAAGCTTGAACCATATAGAGAAAGATTATTAAATTACATCAATGAAAATCCAAAATTCATTGAACCAGAAGCTAGAAAAAATGAAATGATTAATAACTTCTTAAAAAATCCAATTCCAGATTTATGTGTTTCAAGAACATCATATAAATGGGGTATTCCAGTAATATCTGATCCAAAGCATGTAATATATGTATGGATAGATGCCCTAATTAACTATATTACTGGTTTAGGTTATGATGTAGATGGTAATAATCAAGAATTATATAAGAAATATTGGCCTGCAGATTGTCATTTAATTGGTAAAGATATTTTAAGATTCCATACTATTTATTGGCCAATTATGTTGATGGCTTTGGATTTACCATTACCTAAACAAGTATTTGGTCATCCTTGGGTATTAATGAATCATCAAAAAATGTCTAAACACACTGGTAATGTTATTTATGCTGATGAATTAGTTGAGGTATTTGGTGTAGATGCAGTTAGATATTATGTATTACATGAAATTCCATTTGCTCAAGATGGTAATTTAACTTATGAATTAGTATGTGAAAGAAGTAATTCTGATTTAGCTAATACTTATGGTAATTTAGTATCTAGAACTATTGCGATGGTAAAGAAATATTTTAAAGATGAAACAATTACTAAAGGTACATCTACAGAATTTGATAATGAATTAAAAGAAGCATTTAGTGAAGCATCTTTAAAATATTCTAAATTAATGGATGAATTTAGAATTGCTGATGCATTAGAAGAAGCAATGAAAGCTTTAAGAGTTGCTAATAAATATATTGATCAAACAGAACCTTGGGTATTAGCTAAGGATGAATCAAAGAAAGATACTTTAAAGAATGTATTATATAACTTATTAGAAGCAATTCGTATTGGAACAATTTTATTAGAACCCGCTATTCCTGATACAGCTAATAAAGTTTATAAAGCTTTAGGCACTAATAATACTGAATTAAAAGATTTAGCATTTAATTTAGATTCTAATTATAATGTAACACCTACAGAAATCTTATTTAAAAGATTAGATGTTAAAGAAGTTATGGATTTAGTATTAGCTAAAGAAGAAGCTAAGAAAAAAGCCATTGAAGAAGCAAAAGCTAAAGAAGAATCTAAAGAAAAGCCAGAAATCACTATTGATGATTTTGAAAAATTAGATTTAGTAGTAGGTGAAATTTTAGAAGCTAAAAAACATCCAAAGGCTGATAAGTTATTAGTATTTAAGATTAATATTGGTACTGAAGTACGTCAAATTGTATCTGGTATTGCCAAATTCTATAATCCTGATGATTTAGTTGGTAAGAAGGTTATTGTTGTTAAAAACCTAAAAGCAATTAAACTAAGAGGAGAAGAATCTCATGGTATGTTACTATGTGGATCTGATGAAGCTGATACTTACTTAGAGCTAGTTAATATTGATTCTTGCAAGCCTGGAGATATTGTTAGATAATTAGATGATTAAATCCCAAATTTTGGGATTTTTTCATTTTATAATATTAGTTAACTATTATATAGTTAGAGATTACATAATTTGCAAAATTGTAAAGATAATAGCAATTAAATTAATCTTATTTCTAAGAAATAAGTTGTTTTCGTTTATGTAAGTGTTTTACTAAGTAAATTTTTCATTTTTTAATTTTATAAATATGATAAAATAATTATGGTGATTAGATATAATAGCCTTAATATGGGAGGCAAGTCTCTACCCTGATACCGTAAATATCAGGACTATCTTAGCCTATTAACTTATTTCTAAAAGTATTAGAGACGACTTGGATCGGAGTTTTAAATGATACAATTAAGAATGAACGTTAATATTAATAGTCCATTACGCTGTAATGGTATTTTTGAATGCAATTAACAACATTAGTCGACCTAGTGTTGTTTTTTCGTTTTTAGGAGAAATTATGAAAACAATTGGAATTATTGGTGGCGGGCAGCTAGGAATGATGATAGCTGAGGCAGCAAAGAAATTAGGTTATGATTCTATTTGTCTTGATCCTAATCCTAAGTGTTCAGCAAGTCATATTTGTAAAAAAGTAATAGTTGCTAAATATGATGATGTAGATGCATTAAATGAATTAGGAGAAGAATCGGATGTCTTAACCTATGAATTTGAAAATGTTCCTTCAGAACAATTAAATTTCATTAAGGACAAATTCAATATTCCTCAAGGTATATTACCATTATTTGATTCCCAAAATAGAATTAGAGAAAAAACTAATGCTAAAGATAATGGATTAAATACCCCTAAGTTTAAGGCAATCTATAATATGGATGACTTAATGAAGGGAATTGAAGATATTAAATTACCTTGTGTTTATAAAACAACTACCTTAGGCTATGATGGCCATGGACAAGTTGTAATTAAAACATTAGATGATATAGAGAAGGTAAAGCCATTTTTAAATGGTGAAGGAATATTAGAAGAATTTATTCCATATGATTTTGAAACATCAATTATTCTAATTAGATCTAAAGAACAAATAATATCTTTCCCAATGGGAATTAATAAGCATAAAAATGGTATTTTAGATTTAGTAGTAGTTAATGAAAATAAAGATATTTTTAAGAAAATAGAAAAAGCGGCTAAAGAATTTATGGTTAAAGCTAATTATTTTGGTATCTTAACAATTGAATTCTTTGTTAAAGGTGATAAGTTCTATTTCAATGAGATGGCACCAAGACCTCATAATAGTGGTCACTACACTATTGAGGGTTGTAATGTTAGTCAATATTCAGAGCTTGTGAAATTCTTAGTTGAAGATAAGTTAGAAGAACCTAAATTATTATCTCCAACAATTATGAAAAATATCTTAGGCTTTGATTATCAAAATATGAAAAAAGTTAAAGAAGATAATAATGTATATATTCATGATTATTTTAAAGAAGATGTTAGAGAAAAAAGAAAGATGGCTCATATAACATTTACTAATTTAACAATAGATGAATATGATACAAAATATAAAAAATTATTTAGTGAGGAAAAGTAGTATGGCAAAATATCGAATTTATGTGGAGAAAAAAGAAGGATTCCAAGTTGAATCAAAATCTATGCAAGCAGATTTAAACTTAAATCTAAGCTTAAATTTGAAAAATGTTCGCTTAATCAATGTTTATGATTTATTTGGTTTTTCTAAAGAATTATTAGAGAAAGCTAAATATCAAGTATTTGGCGAGATTGTTACAGATAATGTATCAACAAAATTAGATTTAACTGGTAAGAAGTATATCGCAATGGAATACTTACCAGGTCAATTTGATCAAAGAGCTTCATCAGCAATTGACTGTGTAAAACTAATTGATCCAACTTGTGATATTAATATCCGTTCTGGAAAGATTATTATTCTAGATGATGATACAAGCGATGCTACAATCGCTAAGATTAAAAAATATGTAATTAATGCAGTAGAAGCTAGAGAAAAGGATTTATCAGTCTTATCAGATTTAGAAAAGGCTAAGATTAATCCGGTATCTGTATTAAAAGGATTCACAAATATGAAAGAAGAAGATTATCCTTCATATTGTAAAGAATATGGTTTAGCAATGAATGCCGATGATCTTGGTTGTGTAGTAAATTATTTCAAAAGAGAAGGCAGAGATCCATGGGAGACAGAACTTAGAATCTTAGATACTTACTGGTCTGATCACTGTAGACATACAACATTTAATACAATATTAACTGAAATTAAGATTGATGAATCATTCATGAAAAATGAATTAGAGGAATCACTTGATTTATATTATAAGATTAGAAAAGATTTAAATAGAGAATCTAAAAAGCTTTGTTTAATGGATTTAGGTACTATTGGTGCTAGATATTTAAGAAAGAAAGGCTTACTTGATGATTTAGAAGTTTCAGAAGAAAATAATGCTTGTTCAATCTTTGTAACTATTGACGTTGATGGCGAAGATGAAAAGTGGTTATTACAATTTAAAAATGAAACACATAACCATCCAACAGAAATTGAACCATTTGGTGGTGCATCAACATGCTTAGGTGGAGCCATTAGAGATCCACTATCTGGTAGAGCTTATGTTTACCAAGCAATGCGTGTTACAGGTGCTGGTAATATTTATGCAGAAGTTAAAGATACACTAGAAGGTAAATTACCTCAAAGAGTAATTAGCCAAAAGGCTGCCGCTGGTTATTCATCATATGGTAACCAAATTGGTTTAGCTACTACTCATGTTAGAGAAATTTATCATGATGATTATGTAGCAAAGAGACTAGAGGTTGGTGCTGTAGTTGGTGCAGTTAAGGCTGATGTAATTAGAAGAGAATCACCTAAGGCTGGCGATATCATTTTATTACTTGGTGGTAGAACAGGTAGAGATGGTATTGGCGGTGCGACTGGTTCATCTAAAGAGCATACAACAAAATCTATTGAAGTTTGTTCGTCTGAAGTACAAAAGGGTAACGCTCCTGAAGAAAGAAAGATTTCTCACTTATTTAGAAGACCAGAGGTTACTAAATTAATTAAGAAATCTAATGATTTCGGTGCTGGTGGTGTATCTGTTGCTATTGGTGAATTGGCTGATGGCTTATCAATTGATTTAGATAATGTTCCTACAAAATATTCTGGATTAAATGCTACAGAGCTTGCAATTTCTGAATCACAAGAAAGAATGGCTGTAGTTATTGCTCCTAAAGATGTAGATAAATTTATTAAATATTGTCATGAAGAAAACATTGAAGTATCAAAGGTAGCAGTTGTAACTAAAGAACCTAGACTTGTAATGCAATATAAGGGTAGAAAGATTGTTGATATCTCAAGAGAATTTATTGATTCAGCTGGTGCTGATCATTATGCTAAAGTTTGTGTTAATGCAGTAGATAATAAAAATCCATTCATCAAAGATAAGAAGATGAAGGTTAAAGATAGAGTAGAAAAGACTTTAACAGATAATAATGTAGTTAGCCAAAAAGGTTTAATTGAAATGTTTGATGCAACTATTGGAGCATCTACAGTATTAATGCCATTTGGCGGTAAATATCAAAAGACTGAAACACAAGTATCAGTTCAAAAGTTACCAGTAAAGGATCATTATACAAATACTGCATCAATTATGGCTTTTGGTTATAACCCATATATTGCAAAATGGAGCCCATATCATGGTGCTGAATATGCAATTATTGAAGCATGTGCTAAGGTAGTAGCTGCTGGTGCTAGATATGATAAGATGAGATTTTCTTATCAAGAATATTTTGAAAGAATGCATAATGAAAAATCTTGGGGTAAACCTCTTGCAGCATTACTTGGTGCTTTGAAGATGCAAAACGAATTAGGACTACCTTCAATTGGTGGTAAAGATTCAATGTCTGGAACATTCCAAAACATTTCAGTTCCACCAATGCTAATGGCCTTTGGTATTACTACAGTTGATTCAAGAGTAGTTATTTCTCCTGAATTTAAAGGTGAAGGTAATAATCTATATTTAATTCGTCATTATGAAAATCCTAATTACACTCCAAATATTCAAGAATTAAAGATGAACTTTGAATTTGTATCATCTAATATTGAAACAGGAAGAATCCTATCAGCTTATGCTTTAGGCTTTGGTGGTGTAATTGAAGCAGTAACTAAGATGAGCTTAGGTAATCAAATTGGTTTCAATATTTCATATGATAATGAATTATTAGATGCATTTAATTATGGTTCTATCTTAGTTGAAACTAAAGAAGAATTAAAATTCCCTAATGCTATTTATTTAGGTAAGACAACAAATAAGAAAACAGGTGTATTCAATAAGGTTGAATTTAGCTTAGATGAACTTGAAGAATTTAATACTAAGAAATTTACTACTATTTATAAAGATAAAGGCGATAATAATTGTCCTTTAATGGATATTACTCCTTGTAAGAAGGAAGTAGAACTTCTAAAGAAAAAGAAAGAAGTTATTGCTTACTTCCCAGTCTTCCCAGGTACAAACTGCGATTATGATACACAAAGAGCCTTCCAAAAGGCTGGTGCTAAAACAAAGAGCACAGTATTTAAAAATTTAACTAGTGATGATGTATTCAATTCTATTGATGAGATGGCATCTAATATTGATAAATGTGATATTTTCGTATTATCTGGTGGCTTTAGTGCCGGTGATGAACCAGATGGTTCTGGTAAGTTCATTGCTAATGTATTGAACCAAGAAAAGGTAAAAGATGCAATTCATCGTCTATTAGATAGAAAGGGACTTATCCTAGGTATTTGTAATGGATTCCAAGCTTTAGTTAAATCAGGCTTATTACCATATGGTAGACTTGGAACTGTTACAAAAGATTCTCCAACACTATTTAGAAATGATATCAACAGACACGTTTCTCAAATGGTTTATACAAAGGTTATGACAAATGCTTCTCCATGGTTATCAAGCTATAATACAGGTGAGATTCACGCTATTGCCGTATCACATGGTGAAGGTAAATTTGTTGTATCTGAGGCTTTAGCTAAAGAATTAGTGGATAATGGTCAAGTAGCATTCTGTTATACAGATACAGAAGGCAATATTACAGATAAGGCACCATTTAATCCAAATGGTTCTTCATATGCTATTGAAGGTATTATTTCTAAGGATGGTTTAATCTTAGGTAAGATGGGACATTCTGAAAGATATGAAGAGAATCTATTTAAGAATATTTCTGGTAATAAACAACAAGATATATTCAAAAACGCAGTAAATTATTTTAAAAAGTAAGAGGGATTATTATGAAAAAAGAACTATTATATGAAGGAAAAGCAAAACAAGTATATGCAACAGAAGATCCAAATGTAATTATTATGCATTATAAGGATGATGCTACAGCAGGTAATGGATTAAAGCATGCTTTATTTGCACATAAGGGTGAGTTAAATAATGCAATTACAACAATTATTTATGATTATTTGATTAAAGCCGGAATAAAGACTCATTATATTAAGACATTAAATGAAACAGATCAATTATGTAAGAAGGTTCAAATATTCCCTCTTGAGGTAATAGTTAGAAATATAATTGCTGGATCAATGGCAAAAAGACTTGGTATTCCTGAGGGTACTAAGCCAAATAATACAATCTTTGAGATTTGTTATAAAAATGATGCCTTAGGTGATCCATTAATTAATGATCATCATGCAGTTGCAGTGGGAGCAGCAACATATGATGAATTAAAAGTGATTTATGAAACTACAGCTAAAGTTAATGAATTATTAACTAAATTATTTGATTCTATTGGTGTTACATTAGTAGATTTCAAGGTTGAATTTGGTAAAACAGTAGATGGTGAAATTGTATTAGCTGATGAGATTTCACCTGACTGTTGTAGATTATGGGATAAGAAGACAAACGATCATTTAGATAAAGATAGATTTAGAAGAGACTTAGGCGATGTTATGGGAGCTTATGTTGAAATACTAAATAGACTTGAAAGCTTAAGAAAGTAGGTATTAAAAATGGCAAAAAGTTATGAAAGTGCCGGAGTTAGTCTAGAAGCAGGCTATGAAGGTGTAAAGCGTATTAAAAAGCATGTTGCTAGAACTAATAGATTAGGTTCTATGGGAAATATTGGTTCATTTGGTGGTATGTTTGATTTAGCATCACTTGGATATAAAGAACCAATCTTGGTAAGTGGTACTGATGGTGTTGGTACTAAATTAAAATTAGCATTTGAAATGGATAAGCATGATACTATTGGTATTGATGCTGTAGCAATGTGTGTTAATGATGTACTAGCTCAGGGTGCTGAACCATTAATATTCTTAGATTATGTAGCTTTAGGTGAAAATATTCCTGAAAAGTTAGAACAGATTGTTAAGGGTGTTGCCGATGGTTGCTGCATGGCTGGTTGTGCATTAGTTGGTGGTGAAACTGCAGAAATGCCTGGTATGTATGGTGATGGTGAATACGATATTGCTGGTTTCACTGTTGGTTGTGTAGAAAAGGCAAATCTAATTGATGGTTCTAAAGTATCAAGTGGAGATGTATTAGTAGGTATCGCATCTACAGGTGTACATTCTAATGGTTTTTCATTAGTTAGAAAGATTATTAAAGATAATAATTTAAATTTACATGAACCATTAACTGAATATTCAGAGTTACCACTTGGTGATTTCTTATTAACACCTACTAGAATTTATGTTAAACAAGTATTAGATGTAATTAAGAACTGTGATGTTCATGGTGTTGCCCATATAACTGGTGGTGGTTTTGATGAAAATATTCCAAGAATTTTAAAAGAAGGTCAAGGAATATTTGTAGAAGAAGGCTCATGGCCAATTTTACCAGTATTTAAATTCTTAGAAAAATATGGTAAGGTTCCACATAGAGAAATGTTTAATATCTATAATATGGGTATTGGTATGGTATTAGCTATGCCTGAAGCTGAAGCTAAAAAAGCTATTGATATTTTAGCTAAATATGGCGATAAGGCTTATGTAATTGGTAAGGTTACAGATAATCCTGGTGTAGCAATTAAATTGGTGGATTAATATGAAAAATATCGCAATATTTGCCTCAGGCAGTGGAACTAATTTTGAAGCATTAGTCAAGGCTTGTGAATCAGGCTATATTGATGGTAAGGTTGTATTAATGGTTTGTGATAAAAAGAATGCTTATGTTAATGAAAGAGCTAAGAATCACAATGTGCCATCATTTGTCTTTAGTGCTAAGAATTATCAAACTAAAGAAGAATATGAAGAATTAATTGTTGAAAAATTAGAAGAATATAATGTTGATTTAGTATGTTTAGCTGGATATATGAAATTATGTGGCTATGTATTACTAAAAAAATATGAAGGTAGGATAATCAATATTCATCCAGCCCTATTACCATCTTTTAAAGGTGCTCATGGTATTAAGGATGCTTATGATTATGGTGTAAAGATATTTGGAGTTACAGTTCATTATGTTGATGCCGGAATGGATTCTGGTAAGATTATTGAACAAGCGGCGTTTCATATAAAAGAAAATGAAACTATAGATGAAGTTGAAGCTAGAATTCATGAAATAGAACATGAAATCTATCCAAGAGTAGTTAAAAATATTTGTGAGGGGAAATAAAAATGAAAAGAGCGTTAGTAAGTGTTACAGACAAAACTGGTGTAGTTGATTTTTGTAAAGGCTTAGTTGAATTAGGTTATGAAATTATTTCTACAGGTGGTACTAAAAAAGTATTAGATGCATCTGGTGTTAAAACTTTAGGTATTAGTGAAGTTACAGGCTTCCCTGAAATTTTAGATGGTAGAGTTAAGACATTACATCCAAATGTACATGGTGGCTTACTTGCAGTAAGAGATAATCCTGATCATGTTAAGCAATTAAAAGAACATAATATTGAATATATTGATTTAGTTTGTGTTAATTTATATGCATTTAAAAAGACTATTGAAAAAGGTGCTGAATTTGCCGAAGCAATTGAAAATATCGATATCGGTGGTCCATCTATGCTAAGAAGTGCAGCTAAGAACCATAAGTTTGTTACTGTTGTTAGTGATGTTAATGACTATGATAAAGTTTTAGCAGAAATCAAAGAATATGGCGATACTACATATGAAACTAGATTAAAGTTAGCTGCTAAAGTATATACTTTAACTGCTGAATATGATACAATGATTGCTACATATTTAAGAGAAAAAGCAGGCTTAGAAGAAAAATTATTCATTGAAGCTGATGTTAAACAAGAATTAAGATATGGTGAAAATCCACATCAAAGTGCTAAGTTCTATGTAACAGATAAGGATATGCCTTATTCATTAGCTAATGCAAAACAAATTCAAGGTAAGGAATTATCTTATAATAATATTCAAGATGCTAATGCAGCATTAAATATTGTTAAAGAATTTGGTAATCAACCATTTGCTTTAGGCTTAAAGCATATGAATCCATGTGGAGCTGCAGTTGGTAAGGATTTAAAAGAAGCTTGGTTAAAAGCTTATGAATCAGATCCTGTATCAATATTTGGTGGTATTGTTGCAACAAACCAAGTTATTGATAAAGAAGCAGCTAATTTAATTAAGTTTGATCATGGTGAAAAAGGTAAATCTATTTTCTTAGAAGTTATCTTAGCTCCTGGTTTTACAGATGAAGCATTAGAAGCATTTGCTAAGAGACCTGATTTAAGAATTATTCAATATAAGTTAGGAGATTTCCCTAAGACTAAACAATATTTATCAGTAAATGGTGGTTTACTTGTTCAAGACTTAGATACTGAAATGAAAGAAGTAACTATGGATATGACTATTACTAATTGTAAGCCTACAAAAGAACAATTAGCTGATATGAATTTTGGTTGGAAGATTGTTAAGCATGTTAAATCTAACGCTATTGTAGTTGTTAAAAATGGTGTAACTTGTGGTGTTGGTGCTGGTCAAATGAATAGAGTTGGTGCAGCAAAGATTGCTATTGAAGAAGCACATTCTAGAGGCGTTAAGGATGGTTTAGTATTAGCGTCTGATGCATTCTTCCCATTTAGTGACACATTAGAGTATGGTATTGAAAATGGTGTTTGTGCTGTTGTACAACCTGGTGGTTCAAAAAGAGATCAAGATAGTATTGATCTAGCAAACGAAAAGAATATTCCAATGACATTCACTGGAATGAGACATTTTAAGCACTAATAAGGAGTTCTTTATGGCTAAGGTTTTAGTTGTTGGTGGAGGAGGAAGATGTCATGCAATAGTTCATGCATTATCCAAATCTAAGTATGTAGATGAAATATATGCCCTACCAGGCAACGCAGGTATTGCAAAGCTTGCAATGTGTGTTAATATTAAAGATACTGAAGTAGATAAGATAGTTGAATTTGCAAAATCAGAAAATATCGATTTAGTAGTAGTTGGACCTGAAGCTTCTTTAGCTATTGGTATTATTGATAAATTAGAAGAAGCAGGTATTAGAGCATTTGGGCCTAAACAAAATGCTGCTAGAATTGAATCATCTAAGGAATTTGCAAAAGACTTAATGATGAAATATAATATTCCTACAGCTAGTTTTAAATCATTTACTAATTATGATGATGCAATTAATTATGTTAAGGAAAATTCATTTCCTACAGTAATAAAATATGATGGTTTAGCTGCCGGAAAAGGTGTAGTTATTGCTAATAACTTTGATGAAGCTAATATGGCATTAAAGGATATGCTATTAGATGACAAATTTGGTCATGGTAAGGTTGTCATTGAAGATTATTTAGAAGGACCAGAATTCTCTTTTATGTGCTTTGTCGATAGAGAAAATGTATATCCTCTTGAAATGGCACAAGATCATAAGAGAGCTTATGATAATGATTTAGGCCCTAATACAGGTGGTATGGGTGCATATTCTCCATTACCATTTATTACTAAAGAAGATTATGAATATGCATTAAATAAGATTATGATTCCAACTGCTAAGGCAATGGTAAAAGAAGGCGTACCATTTAAAGGTGTTTTATATGGTGGTCTTATGAAAACTAAAGGCGGCATTAAGGTTATTGAATTTAATTGTCGTTTTGGTGATCCAGAAACTGAAGTGGTTTTACCTAGATTAAAATCAGATATTTATTTAGCATTCAATGCTATTATTGATGGTAAAGAACCAGTATTAGAATGGGAAGATTGTTATACTATTGGTATAGTTTTAGCATCAAAAGGCTATCCTGGGGATTACAAAAAAGGCTTTGTAATTTTAAATGCTGATTCAGATGATATCTATCATATGGGAACAAAAATAGATGATAATGGTAATCTTGTAACAAATGGAGGAAGAGTTTTATTTGCAGTAGCTAAGGGTAAGACTTTAGAAGAAGCAAATAAAAAAGCCAATATGTTAGTTGATGAAATTAAGTGTGATAACTTATTCCATAGAACTGATATTGGTGCTAAAGCATATAGAAAGTAGGTATTATTATGACTGTAGTAATTAGTGGTAAGGAACTTGCAACTTTAAGAAGAAGTCAAATGAAAGAAGAAGTTGCTTCATTTGAATCTAAATATGGAAGACGCCCTCATTTAGCTGTAATTTTAGTAGGAGAAGATCCAGGTTCTGTTTCTTATGTTACTGGTAAGGAAAAAGCTTGTATCGAAATAGGTATTAAAAATACTACTATTAAAAAGCCTGATACTATTAGCCAAGCTGAATTATTAAATATTATTAATGATTTAAATAATGATCCTTTAGTTGATGGTATATTAGTTCAATTACCATTACCTAAACATATGGATTCTGATTTCATTATTAATGCGATAATACCAGAAAAGGATGTAGATGGATTTCATCCTCAAAATGTAGCTAGTCTATATTTAAAACAAAAAGGAATTGTATCTTGTACACCTAAAGGTATTATGGAATTATTAGATTATGCTGGTATTGAAATTGAAGGTAAAAGAGCGGTAGTTATTGGTAGATCTAATATTGTAGGTATGCCTGTTTCTAAACTATTATTAGATAGAAATGCTACTGTTACTATTTGTCATAGTCGTACAAAAAATATAAGTGAAGTAACAAAACAAGCTGACATTTTGATTGCGGCCGTTGGTAAGCCACTATTCGTTAAAGAAGATATGGTAAAAGAAGGTGCTGTTGTTATTGATGTTGGTGTTAATAGAAATGAAGAAACAAAGAAACTTTGTGGAGACGTTGATTTTGAAAATGTTAAGAGCCATACCTCTTATATAACTAAGGTTCCTGGAGGGGTTGGACCTATGACGATTACTTGCTTAATGGAAAATACAATTGAATGCTTCTTAAAGCATATGGAGGAAAAATAAGATGATTGATCGTTATAGTCGTAAGGTAATGAGAGATATTTGGACTGAAGAGAATAAGTTTGATGCTTACTTAAAGGTTGAAATATCTAATGCTAAGGCTTGGGCAAGCCTTGGTGTTGTTCCTAATGAGGATTTACCAAAATTAGATAAGGCGACTTTTAATATTCCAAGAATAAAAGAAATTGAAGAAGTAACAAAACATGATGTTGTAGCTTTTACAAGATGTGTTGGAGAATCTTTAGGTGATGAAAAGAAATGGATTCATTATGGATTAACTTCTACAGATGTAGTTGATACAGCTAATGGATATTTATTAAAACAAGCAAACAATATATTAAGAAAAGATATTGATGATATTATAGCTGTTTTAAAGAAAAGAGCTATTGAATTTAAATTTACTCCATGTATTGGTAGAACACATGGTATGCATGCCGATATCACATCATTTGGCTTAAAGTGGGCTTTATGGTATGAAGATATGCAAAGATGTAGGGAAAGATTTGAATATGCATGTAAAGAAGTTGAGGTTGGTAAATTATCTGGTGCTGTTGGTAACTTTGCTAATATCCCACCTCAAATTGAAGAATTTGTATGTAATGATTTAGGAATAGATTATGCTAAAATTTCTACTCAGGTATTACAAAGAGATAGACATGCTCATTATATGTCTTGTCTAGCTTTAGTAGCTTCTGAATTAGAAAAGATGGCATTAGAAGTTAGAAACTTATCTCGTCAAGAGGTTAAAGAAACTGAAGAAGCATTCTCTAAAGGACAAAAGGGATCTTCAGCAATGCCACATAAAAGAAATCCTATTTCATCAGAAAACATTTGTGGTTGTGCTAGAGTAATTAGAGGTTATATGGATACTACTTATCAAAATATAGCTTTATGGCATGAAAGAGATATTTCTCATTCATCTACTGAAAGAATTATTTTACCAGACGCAACTTCTTTACATGCATATTCAAATCTTTCCCTACATCTTTGCATA
>JAILGR010000008.1 GCA_024696565.1 Acholeplasmatales bacterium
TATTAAAAAACCATCTAAAAAATATACTTTCTCTTTGATAGTTACTTCTAAACTATCTACATAACCTTCAATATAAGCTTCTAAATAACCAGATTCAATAAATCTGGATATTGCGAAATTATATTGATCATAATCATGATCCTCTTCAAAAAAATCATCACTAATATAGCCTTTTATAGTATTAAATGAATCTAACCTAGAAGCCATTCTCATAGGCTCTTCTAAAATAGATGCTTCAGTTTTAATATTATTAAAGGAAGCATAAAATATACCAATTATGGCAATAAATAAAATAAATAATTTTGATTTCATATAGTTCACCTTTTTATCCCTTCATAAAATAATAGTCAAAAACTATAATTTTTTATGAAAAAAATAAAAAAATATTTATTAAAAACAAAAAAATGGACCGAAAGTCCATTTTATTGTTTATAAAGATTCTTTTTTCTCTTCAGAGATGAATTCATACATTTCTGTAGCTTCACTCTTTTTAGTTGTAGGATTTAAACTTGTTACTTTAACATTTACAGTTTTAGTACCAAACTCAATAGTAATAATATCTGAAATCTTTAATTCTTTAGAAGGTTTAGCTAATTGACCATTAACTAATATTCTATTAGCTTCAGCTACTTCTTTAGCTAAAGTTCTTCTTTTAATTAATCTTGAAACCTTTAAATATTTATCTAGTCTCATCTGTTGGCTCTTCTTTAGTGTCTTCTTTATTATCTAATTCATTTGTTTCTTCTTTAGTTTCTAAAGAATTATTTTCTTCAGGATTATCTTCTTTTGGTGCATCTTTAGGTTCTTCTTTTACATCAGTTGTATCTGAATATCTTTCATCACACCATTTTAAATGACCTGTAGCAACAATTTCATCGATATCTTCTTTATTGATTGTTTCAATCTTTAATAAGTATTCAGCAATATTAGTTAATAATTCTATATTATCTTTAATAACTTCATGAGCTTTTTGATAGCATTCTTCAATAATTCTTCTTTGTTCTCTATCGATTTCTAAAGCTACTTGGTCAGAGAAATTCTTTTCTTTTAGATAATCTCTACCTAAGAAGATACTTCCACCTTGTTGTTCATATTGAACAGGACCTAAATCAGACATACCATATTGAGTAACCATCGCTCTTGCGATATTAGTTGCGTTTTGGAAGTCGTTTGAAGCCCCTGTTGAAACTTCATTAAACATAATTTCTTCAGCAACTCTACCACCTAAGAAACCAACAATAGTTTCTAACATTTGTGATTTAGTATGGAAGAATGTTTCTTCTTTTGGCATCATTAGGTTATAACCGCCAGCTTGTCCACGTGGAACAATAGTGATTTTTTGAACCTGACTAGCATTTTCTAGCTTAATACCAATAACAGCATGACCTGCCTCATGATATGCAACAAGCTTTCTTTCTTGTTCAGTATATTTTCTACTCTTTTTAGCAGGACCCATTAATACACGGTCAACAGCTTCATCAATATCTTTAGTAGTAATAACTTTACGATTATCTCTTGCAGCAAGTAATGCAGCTTCGTTTAATAAGTTTTCAATATCAGCTCCACTAAAGCCTGGAGTTCTTTGCGCAATATCGCCTAAACGTACATCTGGTGCTAAATGCTTATTTCTAGCATGAACTGCTAAAATAGCTTCACGACCACGAACGTCTGGATTAGAAATAGTAATTTGACGGTCAAAACGACCTGGTCTTAATAATGCAGGGTCAAGTACATCAGGACGGTTAGTTGCAGCCATAATGATGATACCAGTATTACCATTAAAACCATCCATTTCAACTAGTAATTGGTTAAGAGTTTGTTCTCTTTCATCGTGTCCACCACCCATACCGGCTCCACGTTGACGACCTACAGCATCAATTTCATCAATAAAGATAATACATGGTGCATTCTCTTTTGCAGTTTTAAACATATCTCTTACTCTTGATGCACCAACACCAACGAACATTTCAACGAAATCAGAACCTGAAATAAAGAAGAACGGTACTCCTGCTTCACCTGCAACAGCCTTTGCAAGTAATGTTTTACCAGTACCAGGTTGTCCAACAAGTAAAACTCCCTTAGGAATTCTTGCACCCATTACAGTATATTTCTTAGGATCTTTTAAGAATTCAACAACCTCTTCAAGTTCCTCTTTTTCTTCATCTATACCTGCAACATTTGAGAAATTCACTTTAGATTTATCATCTTTATTAATCATTTTAGCACGAGACTTGCCAAAAGGCATTGCTCCACTTCCACCATTCTTGCTTGATGATACTGCTCCCATTGTTGAGAACATCATTAGAAGCATGAATATCGCAATTAGTCCCATTATAGGTAAAGATAAATCTACTAAAACATCCCAAAAGCCTTCATTCTCTCTTGATACTGATATAAAAGTATCATCAGATGCTTTCATATTAGCATTTAAG
>JAILGR010000078.1 GCA_024696565.1 Acholeplasmatales bacterium
TAAATCAGTTTATACTAATTAATTATATCTTATTTTATTTAAAAATTAAAGGTTATTCCTTTTTTTCTAAAGAAAAAATAGGAAAATAGAAAAACAGGGATTTCTCCCTGTTAATCTTTAGCCTCTTCTAACTCTAAAATATCTTTTGCTTCATTTTCACCTAGGAAGATTAATCTATCAGCATATAAGTCATTTGTATATACAACTCTATCGTTAGATTCATCCTTTCTTGGGTGAATTCTTCCTTTTAAGGCTATTCTGGAACCCTTTTTAACATGCTTATACGCATGATCAGCTAAAAAGTCCCATAATACGACATTTATGAAATCAGCATCATATTGTCCATCTGGATTTTGGAATTCTCTTCTTACAGCAAGACGGATATTGACCACTTTTTTACCATCTCCTACTTCCCTTAAATCTAGATCATTGACAACAAAGCCAATTAGCATGAAATAATTGTACAAGATCTTTGTTCCTCCTTTCAGGGAAGTTATAGCATAGATTATTTTTTATAAGAAATTTCAAAAATGGAAACTTTTTTTGATATTTAAAAACTTTTAGAAAAAAGAAAACTAAATTAACACTGATAAAATAAAAAAATCCTAAGATTTATTCTTCTTAGGAAATTTTTTTATTTTCATTCTATTTTTTTACAATTTTTAATTATGCTAATTGTAAAGCAATTTTAATCATATCATTAAAATGATTTTGTCTTTCTTCTGCAGTAGTAATAGTATCTTCAACAAAAGAATCAGAAATTGTTAATAAGCAAGCAGCCTTCTTTCCTAATGCTTTAGCATTAGCAAATAAACTGAAAGCTTCCATTTCTACACATGTACAACCATATTTTTCTTTAACAAATTTCCAATAATCAGGATGCATACTATAGAATACATCAGATGAATGACAAGTAGCCTCTTTTAAATTGATATTTAGCTTTTCTGCAGCTTTCTTAAGCTTAGTACATAAGCTAGCATTTGGTTTTAATTTCTTTGATTTAATATCATAAGCAACTCTAGCAAAACTAGATTCACTAAATGCTTCTTTTACTAAAATAGTATCATAAATTCTAAGTTCAGGATCATATGAACCTGCAGAACCAATTCTTATAATATTTTCTACTCCGTAGAAACTAAATAATTCGTAAGAATAAATACCAATTGAAGGCATACCCATACCAGAACCCATAACTGTAATCTTTTTACCATTATATTTTCCAGTAAAGCCATACATATTACGAATTGAGTTAAAGCAAACTACATCTGTTAAATAATTATCAGCAATGTATTTTGCACGAAGTGGGTCACCTGGCATCAATACTGTCTTTGCGATTAAATCAGGATTATCGCAAGCATTATGTGGTGTAGGATAAGCCATTATTTTTCCTCCTTCATAAATTCTTCAATTATTTTCATTCCAGCACTACAACCAATTCTAGTAGCACCAGCATCAACCATATCCATAAAAGCCTTCTTATCACGGATACCACCTGAAGCCTTAACTTCTAGTTTATCTCCTACAGTCTTCTTCATTAATGCTACATCTTCCTTTGTAGCTCCACCTGTACCAAAGCCTGTAGATGTTTTAACGAAGTTAGCACCAGCTTCCATTGCTAATTCACAGCATTTAACTTTTTCTTCATCTGTTAAGTAGCATGTTTCAATAATAACTTTTACTAAAACACCATTAGCTGATTTAACTACAGCTTGAATATCCTTTAATACTAAATCCCAGTCATGTTCTTTAGCTGCACCAATATTGATTACCATATCAACTTCATCAGCACCATCTGCGATAGCTTGAGTAACTTCAAAAGCCTTCACTGAAGAACAGCTAGCTCCAAGAGGGAAACCAATAACTGTACAAACATCAACATCAGAGCCAAGTAATAACTCATGAGCATATGCTACATAAACAGGATTTACACATACTGATGCGAAATGACAAGCATTTGCCTCAGCACATAAATTTTCAATATCTTTCTTTGTGGCAGTAGCCTTTAATAAAGTATGATCAATATATTTCTCCACATTCATGGATACATTCCTCCTAAACATCTAAAATCTTATCTAATGTTAGTTTTTCTACATCCACATTAAGTGGGGCAAATCTTTCTTTTAATAAGATTTTCTTTAATTTTTTTGTATTCTTACTATCACAAATCTTGATTACACCATAACCATCGATTGGGTGAAATAGCTTTTCAGCCTTAGCTAGTACCTCAGCCATATTTATGTGCTTACTTATTTTCCCGTCATCATAAATTAAAATATCTACAGCTGGTGGTAACAAGAAAGGGGTATTTCCATCCCATTCAATAGCAACAAAGGCAGATCTTGACTTTGAAGTATGTAAGAATATATAGTCTGATATTTGAATATTCATATCAGAATACGTAATCGCTAATCTTTTTCTTTTTTGTAAATAACCATATACAGAAGCAATACTTTGGCTATCTAATCTATTAAAGCCAGCCACTTTTTCTGGGAATTTAGCAGCAAAAGCTTTTTTCCATGAATCAAATGTACGAATAATCTCAGCTCTTCTAAAAACACGTACATCGCCTTCAAATGGTTCACAGTAAACATAGAATCTAAATTTTTTAACTATTTCTTCAATTATATCTAGAATCATTTCAACTGCATAATTAGATAACAAAATATCAAACGATATAAAGAAATTTACATCGAAAAATCTTGGAGGTAACAATTCCAAATGAGGAACTACCGATTTTGAGGCCATAATAAATTCCGCATCAAAATTTAAAATAGAATGATGATATGTATAAACCTTATCGCCATATAGTTGCCTTGAATCAGGCGGAGTTATATTTGGATTTGAAGTTAATAGAGTTATTAATTCTGGTTTATCATATGTTCTACTTTTTTCTTGAAGGAAAAATAATCGGAACTCCATGTAATCACCACCTTCATTTTATAACAGTCACGCATTAAATATATCATATCATTTTTAAATGATATTGTCAAAAATAACTACTTATTATTTACGATTTTTTGGCAACGAGGACAAAGCTCATCTACACTAACAAAAGGAACTATCATCCAGCATCTTGCACAAGTCTCACCTTCTGCAGGATTAACTTCTACTTTAAATTCATTACCATCTTTAAATTCGATTTGAGATACGATTAATAATTGAGCGGCACTATCTTTAATAGAATCAAATACCTTCTTACTTGCATCATCTAATGTAACAGTAAGCTTAGCATTGAAGCTCTTACCAATAACTTTATTGCTTCTAGCTTCTTCTAATGCCTTTAAGATTAAATCTCTATATTTCATAAATTCATCGAATTTAGCTTCTAATAAATCATCATTATATTCTTTAACAGTAGGCATATCAGTTAAATATACATCTTCTGCTTCCTTATAATTCATACAATCATATGCTTCAGACATAGTATGAGGTAAGATTGGAGATAATAATTTAATGATTGAATCTACAATATAATAGAATACAGTTTGAGTAGATAATCTCTTATTAGACTTAGGATCTTCAATATATAAAATATCCTTAGTGAAATCTAAATAGAATGCAGATAATGTATTTGCAATATAAGCATTTGTTTCTTTATAAACATCACCAAAAGCAAATGTATCATATGAATTCTTGATAGTCTTAATAAATTTATTAAGCTTAATTAACATATACTTATCAACATCTTCTAACTTTTCATAAGGTAAACAATCCTTTGGATTGAAATCAGAAATATTTGTTAATAAGAACTTAATTGTATTTCTAATCTTACGATAAGATTCAGATACTTGTTTTAAGATATCTTGGCTAAGTGGCATATCAGATTGATAATCAACTGAAGCAACCCATAAACGTAAGATATCAGCTCCATTAGTGTTACATACTTTAATTGGGTCTACAGTATTACCTAAAGACTTAGACATCTTTCTTCCTTGACCATCTAGTGTGAAGCCATGGCTTAATACTGCCTTATATGGAGCAGTACCTGTAGTTGCAACTGCTGTGATAATAGATGAATTAAACCAACCTCTATATTGGTCTGAACCCTCTAAG
>JAILGR010000166.1 GCA_024696565.1 Acholeplasmatales bacterium
TAAATATTATTGTTGGTTAAATGCTTCAAATGGTGAAGTTAGATATAAAGCTCCTATATCTGTAACTTTTGTCTTAACTATGGTCTTGTTAGGTATTATAGTCATTGTCCTAACAGTTTTACTAATCGTATTTTTAAATAGATAAATTTTGATAAAAAAATATGCAAAATATGCTTAAAATTAGTATTGTTATACTAGACTAACTAACGTTTTTTATTGTATTATTAAAATAGAAAAACGAAAGGGGAATTTATTATGCCAAGAGTAGTAGTTGAAGATAATTGTATCGCATGTGGTGCTTGTGCTCCTGAATGTCCAGTTGCAGCAATCACTGTTGAAGATGTTTCCCATATTGATGCTGATACTTGCATTGATTGTGGAGCTTGCCAAGGCGTTTGCCCAGTTGATGCAATCGTAGAAGAATAATTAATTGTTCTTAAAAGCCTTCGGGCTTTTTTCTTTTTCTAAAAAAAACATGGGACTATTTATCCCATGCATATTGATATCTTTTTTTTCTTTTTCTTTCTTCAATTAAAGCTTTTTGTCTATCTATTTCTTTATTTTCTTCGATTTTTAAAACATTAGTTAAATTCTCATATAAGAATAATTCTAATTTAGAAAATGTTTTATTACCAAGATTTTCAGTCATTAAGCCTGTAGCTAATAAGGCATGATAATTATTATATCTAGAACGATTTAATCTATAACTTTCTTTATTAACTCTAATTTTAGTATATTTATTTTTTATGCCATCAATATCTATTCCCATCTCAGGAAAAGAATAACGCCAATGATAATCAGAATTATATTTATGGATTAATCTATTATTATCATCATATTCACATTTTTCCCAAAAGCCTGATGAATTTGTATAATAGCACTGAGAACCATGGATAGTATATGAGTATTGTTCCCATTTACCGGTAGAAGAAACATGTTTAATTAATTGATCATATTTATCATATGAATAATCATCCCATTCACCAGTTGATGTTTCAGAATGAGTCATATTGCCATTTTTATCATATCTTTTTTTCTTCCAATTCCTTTTAGAACCAGGTTCTGTTTTATCTTCAGTAAAAATATTTTTATATTTGGCATTAAAAACCATATATCTTTCTGGATATATTTCAACAGTCATATTATCACAATTAGTCATGTAAATCATATTAGTATCTTTTTTAAGTATTTGAATCTTAAAACCTCTACTAACAAATTCTTGAATAATACGCTTTTGAAAATCATTGGTTTCCATATGATGCACCCCCAAAAAATACCCCATATTTTTATTATATTTAAACTATTTTTTTGATTCAATAGTGATTTATATTAATATACAAAAACCTTGTTATTATATCTTAAAAGAATACTACAGAATTATGCTTCTGTAGTACTATTTTCTTCGTTATTTTCTTCTTCAGGCTTTTTCTTGAAGCAGTTTTCTGTTCCATTAAATAATCTTTTATAATTTGGTATATGTTTATAAATGATAATAACACCAGGAACAAGAATAGTTATTAAATTTTCAAGTGATGGAGCACTAATGAAATAATCGAAGAAGTTAGTTGCTTCATATCCGATTATAAATAAACCAATATATGTTAATAATACAGCTAAAGTAGCAAATGTAGATGCTAGTGATACATATCCTGTTGAGAATAAGACAACAGCAAATGTTACTAAACATAAAATACCAGCCAAAGGACAAATACAAAGTACAACACCTAAGCTTGTAGCAACGGCTTTTCCACCTTTAAACTTTAAGAAAATAGAGAAGGAGTGGCCAATAACTGCCATCATTCCATAATAACCATAGTCTAAAACAGAATGCCAAAGATTTGTTTGAGCTAGTATTTTTAAGATGATTATCACAAATGCACCTTTTAATACATCACATAAGAATACTATTGCTCCAACCTTTTTACCAAGAACTCTAATCGCATTTGTTGAACCAATATTTTTTGAGCCATGCTCTCTAATATCAACACCAGTTGCTGCTTTACCAACTAAAACACCAAAAGGAATTGAGCCTAATAAATAAGATACTATCATTAATATAATTGATATAACTATATTCCATGCGTCCACTGTTTCTGTTAAAATCATAGGATTCCTCTTTTCATAAAAAAATCATTAAAATTATACAATGCTTATTTCTTTATGTCAAACGTACTTTTATAAATATATTTTATAACTTTTTGATTTTTAAATATTGGAAAACGCTATCTTTTTATGGTATCATAATATTGTTGTGAAAGTTTAGGTGGTTAATATGGATAAAAACACTTATGATGATAGTTCGATTCAAGTCTTAGATGGTCTTGAACACGTTAGAAAACGTCCTGGTATGTATATCGGTTCAACTGATGAAAGAGGATTACATCATTTGGTTTGGGAGATTGTTGATAACTCTATAGATGAAGCCTTAGCTGGCTATGGAAAAGAGATTATAGTAACAATTAATGAAGATAATTCAATTACAGTAGAAGATAGTGGCCGTGGTGTTCCATGCGGTATGCACGCTACTGGAAAAAATACAATGGAAATTATTTATACTAAATTAAATGCTGGTGGTAAATTTGGTGGTGGAGGATATAAAACATCAGGTGGATTACATGGTGTTGGTGCCTCTGTTACAAATGCCTTATCATCATTCATGGAAGTAACATCTTATCGTGATGGTAAGATTCATAAGATTACTTTTAAAAATGGTGGTAGAGTAGCATCAAATGTTGAAGTATTAGGTGATACAAAAAGAACTGGTACAACAGTTCATTTTAAACCAGACCCTAGTGTATTTACTACTACTGTATACCAATACGATACTATTAAAACAAGAATTAGAGAAAGTGCCTTTTTAATTAAAGGTCTTAGAATGACTTTAAAGGATAAAAGATCTGGTAAGCATGAAACATTCTTATATGAAAATGGTATTTCTGAATATGTAGCTTTTTTAACTACAGGAAAATCTCCTATGCATAATGTTGCATATTTTGATGGTGACTATAAGAGTGAAGTTACTATTACATCAGCTTCAGGTAAATCTGAAACTACAGAAGAAACTATTGAAGTTGAAGTAGCATTCCAATTCTTAGATACTTATAATGAAACATTAATATCTTTTGTTAATAATGTTAAAACACCAGATGGTGGTACTCATGAAACTGGTTATAAAACAGCATTAACTAGAGCATTTAATGATTATGCCCATAGAATGAAGATTATTAAAGATAATCAAACACTAGAAGGTGCTGATATTCGTACTGGCTTAACAAGTGTTGTATCAGTTAGAATTGGTGAAAAGCAGCTTGAGTTTGAAGGTCAAACTAAAGCAAAACTTGGTACACCTGCAGCTAAAACAGCTGTCGATAGTGTTGTTGGTGAAAAGCTTGGCTATTTCTTAATGGAAAATAAGGATTTAGCGGAAAAGATTATTAAGAAGGCGCAAAAGGAAGCTGAAGCTCGTGCTGCCGCAAGAAAGGCAAGAGAACAAGCAAGACTAGATAAAAAAGATAAAGGCGAAAGAAATATATCTACAAAGCTAGCACCTACATCTGAAAAGAATAAAGATATTAATGAATTATATCTAGTAGAGGGTGATTCTGCCGGTGGTTCTGCAAAACTTGGTAGAGATAGACGTTTCCAAGCAATACTACCACTCCGTGGTAAGGTATTAAATACTGAACGTGCATCCATTGAAAATGCTTTAAAAAATGAAGAAATAAACACTATGATTTATACAATTGGTGCTGGTTATGGTCCTGATTTTGATTTAAAGAAATGTAATTATAAAAAGATTATAATCATGACCGATGCCGATGATGATGGTGCTCATATTCAAGTACTATTATTAACATTCTTCTTTAATCATATGCGTCCTTTAGTAGAAGATGGAAGAATATATTTAGCATTGCCACCACTATTTAAAATTACTAAGCGTGGTAAAAAAGAAGAAATTATTTATGCTTGGACTAATGAAGAAAAGGATCGTATTTTAGCATCTTGTAATTGCCAGACAATATTACAAAGATACAAAGGTTTAGGTGAAATGAATGCTGAACAGCTTTGGGAAACTACTATGAACCCTGAAACTAGAACATTAGTTCAAGTTCATGTAGAAGATGAAGCTGAGGCTGAAAGCCAAGTCAATGTATTGATGGGTGCTGATTCTGAAAGAAGAAGGAATTGGTTAGAAAACCATGTTTCCTTTACTTTGGAGGAGGAATAGTCTATGGCAAAAAATGATTCAATTAAGAAAAAATTAGATATGTTTATCAATGAAAAATTCCAAGAGACTAAATTAGAAGATGCCCTAGGAGATAGATTTGGTAGATATTCTAAATATATTATTCAAGAAAGAGCTATTCCTGATGTAAGGGATGGTTTAAAACCAGTTCAAAGAAGAATTTTATATGGTATGTTTAATATGAAAGTAACATCAACACAACCATATAAAAAGTCTGCCCGTATTGTTGGTGATGTAATGGGTAAATACCATCCACATGGTGACTCATCTATTTATGAAGCTTTAGTTCGTATGAGTCAAAATTGGAAAATGGGTGTTACTTTAATTGATATGCATGGTAATAATGGATCAATCGATGGTGATGGTCCTGCCGCAATGCGTTATACAGAAACTAGATTATCTAAAAATGCTGAATACATTTTACAAGATATTGATAAAAATACAGTTCCTTTCATTCCAAACTTTGATGATGAAGAAACTGAACCAACAGTCCTACCTGCAAGATTTCCAAACCTATTAGTTAATGGTGCAATGGGTATCTCTTCAGGTTACGCGACATATATTCCAACTCATAATTTAAATGAAGTTGTTAACGCAACAATTGAAAGAATTAATAATCCAAATATGACTGTTGATGACTTACTTGAAATTATGCCAGGGCCAGATTTCCCTACTGGTGGTATTATCATGGGGAAAGATGGTATTAGAGAAGCATTTTTAACAGGTAGTGGTACAGTAGTTGTAAGAAGTAAATATGAAATAGAAGAAATGGGGCCTGACCAACAACGTATAGTTATTACTGAAATTCCATATGATACATTAAAGAATAAGACTGTAGAACGTATGGAACAATTACGTCTAGATGGTAAAGTACCTGATGTAATAGAATCAAGAGATGAATCAGGTAGAGATGGTTTACGTATCGCAATTGACCTAAAGAAGGGTGCTAATGCTGATGCGATTATTAACTATTTCTTTAAAAATACTGATTTACAATGTAATATTAATTACAATATGGTATCTATTTGTAATAGAAGACCAATGCGTTTAGGTGTCTTACCTATTTTAGATGCTTATATTGAACATCAAAAAGATGTTGTAACTAATAGAACTAATTATCTTTTAGCTAAAGCAGAAAAAAGATTACACATTGTTGATGGTTTAATTAAAATGATTGATATCCTAGATGAGGTTATCGCTGCCATCCGTAAATCTAAAAATAAAGCTGATGCAAAAGAAAACTTAGTTAAGCTATTTGGCTTTACTGAAGAACAAGCTGAAGCTATTGTTACAATGCAATTATATCGTTTAACTAATCAAGATGTTGAAGCTTTAATGGAAGAACGTCATGACTTAAATATAGCTATTGAAGAATATAATAAGATTCTATCTAGTGAAAAAGAATTACTAAAAGTAATTAAGAAAGAATTAACAGAGCTAAATAAAAAAGTTATTGTTGAAAGAAGAACTGAAATCAAGGATGAATCGGCTCAAATCAAGATTGATGAAACAGAATTAGTTGCTAAAGAACAAGTAATGGTAGCTGTAACTCATGAAGGTTATATAAAAAGAGCTTCTATGAAAGCATATAATGCTTCTAAGAATAATGGATTAAAAGATAATGATTATCTTATGTTCTTAGAAGAAGTAAATACACTAGATACATTATTAATGTTTACTAACCAAGGTAATTTCGTATACTTACCAGTATATAAAATTCCTGAATGTAAATTTAAAGATGTAGGTGCATTTATTTCAAGTATTGTTCAAACTTCAGCTAATGAAAAGTTTGTTCAAGTATTTAAAATAGAAGATTTTGAAGCTCCAAGCCAATTAGTATTAATTACTAAACAAGGTGCAATTAAACAAACATTATTAAAAGATTTTGCTGTAACTAGATATACAAAGGCTGTAAGAGCTATGAAATTTAGTGATAGTGATGAATTAGTATCAGTTGATTTAATTAAAGACCCACTAGAAATAATGGTATTTACAAAGAATTGTGAAGGCTTAAGATTTAGAGCAACAGATGTATCATTATATGGTACTAATGCTGGTGGTACTAAAGCTATTAATCTAAAACCAGGTGATTCTGTTGTTAAAGTCATTTATTGTAATAAAAATGATGATTTCTTATTAATGACTAATAGAAATACTATTAAGAGAATGAAGGTTACTGATCTATTATTAACTAAGCGTGCAAGAAGTGGTAGTCAATTAATTAAAAAGATTAAAGCCAACCCATATTACTTATTAGATGCTACAAAGATGACACCAAACCAATATAAAGAAAATGTTAATGTTAATTTAACATATTCTAATGGTGATGATATTCAAGAAGCTTCAAGCTTTAAATATAATGTATCTGATGGTGGTAAAACTATTAGCCCTAATAATCCAGAATTAAAGACTCTTATTCGTATGTCAATTGATAAGCCAAACAATTTAGATATTGATCCATCAATTGATTACCTTCAAGAAGATACAATATTCTCTCCAGCTATGGAAGCATCTAATCCTGCCCCAATAGTATTTGATGATGAAGAAGATAAATCAATAAAAGCGGGAAAGAATAATAATGAGAATCTATTAAATGATTTAGAATCAATTCTATCAAAACATAGTGTAGAAGTTAAAAAAGCTTATACACCAAATATT
>JAILGR010000086.1 GCA_024696565.1 Acholeplasmatales bacterium
TGTCCAAATCCATATCTTTCTTTAACTGAAGATGAAGCTAATTCAATTGTGTTAGATGAATTAGCTAAGCCAAGATTAAAAGGAGATAGATTAGCTGGGTCTTATGTTAATTTCTATATGGGTAAAGATTTTATTATTTTACCAAAATTTAATGTAAAAGAAGATATAGAAGCTTATAATTTATTAAATGATTTCTATAAAGGAAAAAAGAAGATTCATCAAATTGAATCTAGAAAAATATTAGTAGCTGGTGGTAATATTCACTGTGTTACTATGCAAATTGGAAAAGGAGAATAATATGAAGGTTAAGGTTGCAGCTACACAAATGTCTATAACTTGGGACATTGAAAAAAATATTAAGAAGGCTGATTCAATGATTGAAAAATGTGCTAAAGATGGTTGTAATATTGTATTATTACAAGAATTATTTTTAGCCCCATATTTCTGTCAAAAAGAAAAATATGAATATTTTGAATTAGCTACAGAATTTAAGAATAATAAGTATTTAGCTCATTTCCAAGAGGTTGCTAAAAAGTTTAATGTTGTATTACCAATTTCATTTTTTGAAAGAAGTGGTAATAATTTCTATAATTCTTTAGCAATGATTGATGCTGATGGTACTATTTTAGGCTTATATAGAAAAAGTCATATTCCAACAGGTGAATGTTATGAAGAAAAATTTTATTTCACACCAGGAGATACTGGTTTTAAGGTATTTAAAACTAAGTTTGGAAATGTTGGTTGTGGAATATGTTGGGATCAGTGGTTCCCTGAGACTGCAAGAATTTTAGCATTAAAGGGAGCTGAATTACTATTCTTCCCAACAGCCATTGGTACAGAACCTGTATTACCTAAGGATTCAAAAGATCATTGGCAAAATACTATGTGTGGTCATGCTGCAGCAAATATTATGCCAGTTATTGCATCTAATAGAATTGGTACTGAAACTGAAGGAGACTCATCTATGACATTCTTTGGTTCTTCATTTATCGCAAATGAAGAAGGAACTAAGATTAAGGAAATGGATAGAGTGACCGAGGGTTTCATTTCACAAGAGTTTGATTTAGATGAAATTAGAAAGAAAAGATATTCTTGGGGCGTTTATAGAGATAGAAGAGTAGATCTTTATTCTCCATTACTTAAAACTGATGATTCTATTTAATAGGGCGATTTGCCCTATTTTCTTTTTGAAATCGTTAACATTTTAATCTAAATGAAAACGTATTGAAAAGTTATGTCGTAAATGTTAGAATAATTGAAATAAGAAAATTTGGAGGATTGAAAATAATGGCATTCTATTATGACGAACCATCTCATACTTTTAGTGAATACTTATTAGTACCAGGTTATTCTGATGAAAATTGTATTCCACAAAACGTTTCATTAAAAACACCATTAGTAAAATTTAAAAAAGGAGAAACTCCTGCAATTTCAATGAACATTCCTATGATTTCTGCAATCATGCAATCTGTATCTAACGATACATTAGCTATTGCTTTAGCCAAAGAAGGTGGAATTTCATTTATTTATGGTTCTCAAACTATTGAAAACCAAGCCGCAATGGTTAAAAAAGTTAAAAGCTATAAGGCAGGCTTTGTAACAAGTGATTGTAACCTATCTCCTAATGATACATTACAAGACATTTTAAATTTAAAAGAAGAAACAGGACATTCTACTGTTGCTATTACAGAAGATGGTACTCCATCTGGTAAGCTTATGGGTATTGTTTCTTCAAGAGATTATCGTGTATCTCGTATGGAACCAACATTAAAAATCAAAGAATTCATGACACCTATTGATAAGATGGTAACTGCTAAAGAAGGTACTACTTTAAAAGAGGCTAATGATATTATTTTTGAACATAAGTTAAATAGTTTACCTATTGTAGATGAAAAGGGATGCTTAGTAGCATTTGTATTCCGTAAAGATTATTCATCTCATAAAGAAAACCCAAGTGAATTACTAGATTCTAACAAAAGATATATTGTTGGAGCTGGTATTAATACAAGAGATTATATGGAAAGAGTTCCTGCTTTAGTTGAAGCTGGTGCCGATGTATTATGTATCGATTCATCTGAAGGATTCTCTTGTTGGCAAAAGAATACTATTGCTTGGATTCGTTCTAAGTATGGTGATAAGGTTAAAGTTGGGGCTGGTAATATTGTAGATAGAGAAGGATTTAGATTCTTAGCTGAAGCTGGAGCTGATTTTATTAAAATTGGTATTGGTGGAGGTTCTATTTGTATTACAAGAGAAACAAAAGGAATCGGTCGTGGTCAAGCAACAGCAGTAATTGAGGTTGCTAAGGCTAGAGATGAATATTTTAAAGAAACAGGAATTTATATTCCTATTTGTTCTGATGGTGGTATTGTTCATGATTATCATATTACTTTAGCATTAGCTATGGGGTGTGATTTTTGTATGCTAGGTAGATATTTTGCTAGATTTGATGAATCTCCTACTCAAAAGCTACTAGTAAATGGTAACTATATGAAAGAATACTGGGGTGAAGGTTCAGCCCGTGCTAGAAACTGGCAAAGATATGATTTAGGTGGTGCAAAGAAATTATCATTCGTTGAAGGTGTAGATTCATATGTGCCATATGCAGGTCCATTACATGATACTGTTGCCATTACATTATCAAAAATTCGTCACACAATGTGTAACTGTGGAGCATTATCAATCCCTGAATTACAACAAAAGGCTAAATTAACATTAGTTTCTTCAGTATCTATTGTTGAAGGTGGAGCTCACGACGTAGTAGTAAAGGATAGAAACGTTAATAATTAACATTAATAAGTGGTTATTGTTTAATAGCCACTTTATTTTTTCTATACTTTGTTAAAAAATTATGTTATTATATACCTAGTGTTTTGAAGGGGGAGTATTATGAGAAAACATTTATTTGCAATTAATTTGACTATCAGTGCTGTATTTTCATTATTATTATTTCTAGTTGCATTTAATACTATTATTGCTTTTGATGGCATGATGAGTAGTTATTTTATGCCGAATATAGTATTGTTTCCAGTTTTAGCATTTATAGTAAGTTCTTTATTTGTGTTAGCTTTAGTTTTTGTAATTGTAAAAAAACATTTAGCTGCTAAAATATTAAATACTATTTGTGCTTCAATAACTTTTGTATTTGGCTTTTATTCATTCTTTTTTGGAACAAGTGAATTAAATTATATGTCAAGTCGTGTAAGAGACCTTGGTGGTTTATTTGCATATTATTTTCCAGTTTATGTAACTTTTAATGTAGCATTACTTTTAATTGGTTTAGGATATTTAGTATTTGCTATTTTATTATTAGTATTAAAGAATAAGAATGGAGAAACTGTAGTAGTATCTACTAAACCTCAAGTTGAAGTTAAATCTAGTACTAATAATGTTGAACCAAAAGCTACAGAAACTAAGCCAGCAAGTACTGCAGAAGTTCTTGATAGATTAAAGGAATTAAAAGAACTATTTGATAATGAAGCTATTACTGAAGATGAATATGCAGTATTAAAACAAAAAGAATTAAAGAAATTATAAAAAAGTAAAGCCTTCTTGCAATGAAGGCTTTACTATTTTCTCTATTTTCTGTTTGCTTTCATAACGCCTTTATAATATAATGATGAAGGGCACCCTATACGATACTCCCTCTTTAGAGGGATTTTTCTTTTTTAAGGAGCTAATTATGAGAAAAGCATTTGACAACGAAAAGTACTTAGAATTACAATCAAAGAATATTTTAAATCGTGTATCTCAATTTGGTAATAAGCTATATATTGAGTTTGGTGGCAAATTATTCGATGATTATCATGCTTCTAGAGTATTACCAGGATTTTTACCTGATTCTAAATTAAAAATGTTATTAACATTAAAAGATAAGGTAGAAGTAGTTATTGCGATTAACGCAAAGGACATCATTAAAAATAAAGTTCGTAGTGATTTAAATATCAATTACGAAAGTGAGGTATTACGTTTAATTGATGCCTTTAGAGAATCTGGATTATTTGTAGGTTCTGTATGTATTACTCAATACCAAAGTAATCCACAGGTTTTAACATTTAAAAAGAAATTAAATAATTTAGGTATTAAGACATATTTACATTATGAAATTGCTGGATATCCACACGACATTAAAAATATTATTTCTGAATCAGGATTTGGTAAGAATCAATATATTGAAACAGAAAGACCAATTGTTGTTGTTACTGCACCAGGACCTGGGTCTGGTAAAATGGCAACTTGTCTATCTCAGCTATATCATGAAAATAAAAGAGGAGTTAAAGCTGGATATGCTAAATATGAAACATTCCCTATTTGGTCTATTCCTTTAAAACACCCTGTAAATTTAGCATATGAAGCAGCTACAGCTGATTTAAATGATGTTAATATGATTGATCCATATCATTTAGAAGCATATGGTAAATTAACTGTTAACTATAATAGAGATGTTGAAATATTCCCTGTATTAAAATCTATGTTTGAAGCTATTTATGGGGAATCTCCATATAAATCACCTACGGATATGGGTGTTAATATGGCAGGATTCGCTATTTGTGATGATGAAGCAGCTTGTGAAGCATCTAAGGATGAAATTGTAAGAAGATATTTAAATACTTTAGTTGATTTAAGAAATGGCAAGGTTACACAAGATGCAGTCGATAAGATTTTATTATTAATGCGTCAATTGAATATCTCTACATCAAATAGAAAGTGCGTTGATGCTGCCCTTGAAAAGAAGAAAAAGAGTGGTACTGAATCTATGGCACTAGAATTAGAAGATGGTACTATTGTTACATCTAGAACTACTCCGTTATTATCAGCACCAGCAGCATTACTATTAAATAGTTTGAAGACTTTAGCTGGTATTAGAGATTCTATTCCATTAATTTCTAAATCATTAATTGAACCTATTGCTGAAATGAAAGTAAATCAGCTTGGTAATCATAATCCAAGATTACATGCTGATGAAATCTTAGTAGCATTAGCGATTTCCGCTACAACAAATCCATTAGCTGATTTAGCCTTAAAGCAATTAGATAATCTTAAATTTACTCAAGCACATTCAACAGTAATTTTAAATCAGGTGGATTGTCAGGTATTTAAGAAACTTAAAATTGAAGTTACTTCTGAACCTGAATTTTATGCCCATAAATTATATTCAAGATAACATTTAAGTAAAACGGACTTCGGTCCGTTTTTTCTTGAATTATTTTTGATATGTCTTTATAATTAACTTGTAGGGAACGATTATAAAAGGTGGGATAAATATGATTAGAAGAGTAAAGGATGAAGATGCCAAAAGATTAGTTGAAATTTATAACTATTATATTCGTGAAACCGAAATTACTTTGGAGCTATCAGAATTAACTGAAGGAGAGTATTTAGATAGAATTCATCAGGTTACAGCCTTTTATCCATGGCTTGTATATGAAGAGGATGGAAAAATATTAGGCTTTGCATACTTAGATAAATTCAACACTAGAAAGGCTTATTTAGCTACAGCTGATTTATCTATTTATGTTGATAAAAAGGCAATGAGAAAAGGTATTGGTAAGGCATTATATAAAGAATTAGAAAAACTTGGTCTATCTTTAGGTATGTGTAAAATAATATCTTTAATTAATACCGGTAATAAAAGAAGTGTTTCTTTCCATAAGAATATGGGCTTTAAGAAATTAGCAGTAATTAAAAATGTTGCTTATAAACATGGTAAATGGGTTGATGTAACATTTATGGAAAAAACAATTCAAAATATTATTTCTAATGATTTGAATACAGATGAACCAGCATATAGAAATAATTAAAGGGAGAATTTGTATGGAAGGTGTAATAAAGTTTGTTAAAAAAGTTATAGTTGTAGAATCAATTCTTTTATTTTTATTAATTGGTGGAGCAGTGTATCTAGCAATTTATTTTAATTCTTATGTTTTTATAGCTGCAGGAGTATTATTTGTAATTTGGTTAGTGCTATT
This sequence comes from Acholeplasmatales bacterium, assembly GCA_024696565.1. Lineage (GTDB taxonomy): Bacteria > Bacillota_I > Bacilli_A > Acholeplasmatales > Anaeroplasmataceae > Anaeroplasma. Next base: position 5,970 of record JAILGR010000086.1, read on the forward strand.
TTTGTTACGATTATCTTATATTCCAAGAATTAAGAAAAATCCTTCAGCTTTAGCAGATAGCATAGCGCAATCACAATTTCAAGAATTTTTACCAGTTGATATTTTAATATCTAATAAACTTGTAGATGCAATACAACAAAATAATAAAGAGATAGATGAAAGAAATAATATGGTTAATCTAGATTTATTTAGATTATTAAAAAAAGAAAGTGAACTAGACGAAGCATATAGAAAAAATAAAATTACTCAAGACGAATATAAAGAAGAATTGGCTTATATAGAAAAATGTGTCGGTATTAGAAAGAAGCATATTGAGTCATTAAAAAGTGTTGCTAACTCTAATTATCTTGGTGGTAAGATAAATAAGGTCGAATTGGAATTAGAACTTAAAAAATATCAAGATGAATTAGATGGTTATGAAAGATTAAAGAATTGTTAAGAGGAATCACCAGATTCCTTTTATTTTTTTTGCAAAAGTTCTTGCTTTATTTGACAACTTGCAATATAATACTAAAATGCGTATAATGGCAAATGTTTGCTGATTAGGCGCTTGAAAATTGTATTTTACTAAGTAAAACTTAGTTAAACATAGATCGTGGGTATCAAAAAAAGAGGTATAAACACCCTCTTAGCCAGGAGCTATAAAGTCATAATGACAGTTTAGAAAACAATAGAAAGGGAAAGTATAAGAGATTATACAAGAGGTATCTTTATGAAGAATGTCAATTATGGTAAGAAATCTGTTCGTCGTAATTATTCTAGAGTACGTACTTCAGTTGACTTACCAGGATTAATTGAAATTCAGACAAAATCATTTGATTGGTTTGTCGAAGAAGGATTGAAAGAAGTATTTGAGGATGCATCCCCTATTACTTCATTTAATGGTGATTTAAAGTTATCATTCTCTGATTACCATTTTGAAGATCCTAAATATGATGTTGTTGAATCTAAACTAAGAAAGATCAACTTTTCTCGTCCACTTAAGGTTAATGTAACACTTGAGAATACTCAAACTGGTACTGTTTTCCAACACGAAATGTTTATGGGTGATATTCCATATATGACTCCTGTAGGAACATTCGTAATTAATGGTGCTGAGCGTGTTGTTATTTCTCAGATTGTTCGTTCATCTGGTGTTTACTATGATAAGGAAATTGATAAGAAGACAGGAGACATTAAATTCTCTGGTCAAGTAATTCCTACTCGTGGTGCATGGATTGAGTATGAAGCTGGTTCTGGAAATGTATGGTATGGTAAGCTAGACCGTTCAAAGAAAATTCCTTTAACTACAATCTTAAGAGCATATGGTTTATCTACTGATGAACAAATTATTGATTTATTCGGTGATAATAAGTATATTCAAGAGACAATTAAGAAGGAAAAGGATGAAGTTAAGACTAAAGATGGTGAAGCTGCAGTTGAAGTTTATTCTAAGCTTCGTCAAGGAGATAGAGTGCCTGCAGATGGTGCTAGAAGCTTAATTTCTGATAGATTATTTAATGCCAACAAATATGATTTACAAACAGTAGGTCGTTTCAAATATAACATTAAACTTGATGTATTACATCGTGCAAAGGGTCATACTCTTGCAAAAGATGTAGTTGCAGAATGTGATGTATTTGATGAAGAAACTGGTGAATTATTATATAGTAAGGGCGATGTTATCGCAAGATTTGGTGAAAGAGTTTCTGGTGAGGTTTATGATAAGTTAAATAAGGCTCGTCAAGGATTCAGATATACTATTGATTTAGGTAACACTTTATGTGAAGACCCTGAATGCGAAATCTTATATATCAATGAAGTAAAAGGTGATCAAAGTGAAGTTGTTAAGGTTATTGGTAATAACCACACTGAAACTAGATTACATATTACTATGTCAGATGTATTAGCTACAGTTTCTTATTATATGAACTTATACCAAGGTGTTGGTAACATTGATGATATCGACCACTTAGGTAATAGACGTTTACGTTTAATTGGTGAATTACTAAAGAACCAATTCCGTATTGGTTTTGCAAAATTAAAGAAGAATATTGAAGACCGTATGTCTACTGTAGAAACAGATAAGGCTACTCCTCAAAACTTAATTAATATTAAGCCACTTACATCTTCTTTAAAAGAATTCTTTGGTTCTTCTCAATTATCACAATTCATGGATCAAATTAACCCATTAGCTGAAATCACTCAAAAGAGACGTATTTCTGCGTTAGGTACTGGTGGTATCGCAAGAGATAGAGCCGGTGTAGAAGTTCGTGATGTTCACAATTCTCACTATGGTAGAATGTGCCCTATCGAGACACCAGAAGGTCCATCTATCGGTTTGATTACATCTTTAGCTACATACGCTAAGGTTAATGATTATGGATTTATTGAAACTCCATTCTTCGTTGTTGAAAAAGATGAACAAGGTAGAAATGTAGTTTCTGCTGACAATATTGTTTACTTATCTGCAGATGATGAGGAAGGTAAGATTATTGCCGCTGCCAACACTCGTTTGGATGAAAATGGTTATATGATTGATGAAAAGATTATCGGTAGAAGAAATGGTGAAACAGAAATGTTCTCATCTACTGATAAGATTGATTATATGGACGTATCTCCACAACAAATCGTTTCTGTTGCGGCTGCCTGCGTTCCATTCCTAGAGCATGACGATGCTACTCGTGCCTTAATGGGTGCTAACATGCAACGTCAAGCAGTACCTATTATTAATCCTGAATCTCCAATCGTTGGTACTGGTATGGAATACCGTGCTGCTAAGGATTCTGGTTCAGCATTAGTATGTTTAAGAGATGGTGTTGTTGAATATGTGGATGCAAAGAAGATTGTTGTTCGTGAAGATGATAACAATATTCGTCACTATCATTTATACCAATTCTTAAGATCAAACTCTGCAACTGCAATTATGCAACGTCCAATTGTTAAGGTTGGCGAAAGAGTTGAAAAGGGCGATGTTTTAGCTGATGGTCAATCTATGAAAAATGGTGAGTTGGCTTTAGGTAGAAACGTTCGTATTGCCTTCATGACATGGGAAGGATATAACTTCGAGGATGCCGTTATTATGTCTGAAAAGATGGTATATGATGATTACTATACTTCATTACATATTGACGAATTCGAAATTGAAGCAAGAGATACTAAGCTTGGTGCAGAAGAATTTACATATGAAATTCCAAATGTTAAAGAAGAATCTAAGAGAAATCTAGATGAAAATGGTATTATCATTCCTGGTTCTGAGGTTAAAGAAGGAGATATCTTAGTAGGTAAGACAACTCCAAAGGGTCAAACAGATCCAACTCCAGAAGAAAAATTATTACTTGCAATCTTTGGTGAAAAGAGCCGTGATGTACGTGATTCATCACTTCGTGTTCCTCATGGTGGTGGAGGTATTGTTCAATCTGTTCAACACTTCAAGAAATCTAAGGGCGATGACTTAACTCCAGGTGTAAATGAAGTAGTTCGTATCTTCATTGTCCAAAAGCGTAAGATTCAAGTTGGTGATAAGATGGCTGGTCGTCATGGTAACAAGGGTGTTATTTCTAACATTTTACCAGTTGAAGATATGCCATTTAGTAAAGATGGTCGTCCTATCGACATCATGTTAAACCCTCAAGGTGTTCCATCTCGTATGAACATTGGTCAGGTTCTAGAATTACACTTAGGTATGGCTGCAAGAAATATTACTGAAAGAGATCGTAAAGATTTCATTGAGAAATATATAGCTATGAATGGTCATAAGCCTACAGATGCTGAAGTTGAAGCAGCAGTACCTGAATTAAAGGTTGCTACTCCAGTTTTCGATGGTGCTACTATTGAAGATATTGAAAACATCATGAAAGAATCTGGAATGCATTATAATGAAATGGTTGAAAAGGGTCTTGATCCAAATGATCCTAAGGCTGTTGAAAACTATACTTGTGATGGTAAGATGGTTCTTTATGATGGTAGAACTGGTGAACCATTCGAAAACCGTATCACAGTAGGTATTATGTATTTCGTTAAGTTAAGCCACATGGTTGATGATAAGTTACATGCAAGAAATATTGGTAAGTATACATTAGTTACTCAACAACCAATGGGTGGTAAGGCTCAAAACGGTGGTCAACGTTTCGGTGAAATGGAAGTTTGGGCATTACAAGCTTATGGTGCAGCTCATGTATTAAGAGAAATGATGACAGTTAAGTCAGATGACTTAGTAGCAAGAGACCGTACATTTGATGCTATCGCTAGTGGTAAACCATTACCTGATACTTCAATTCCAGAAGCATTTAGAGTATTAACAAGAGAATTACAATCATTAGGTATTCATGTTGAGTTAATCAACCAAGATGGTGAAAATGAGGTTAACCGTTCAATTGTTGACCATACAATTCGTCAAGTTGAAACTAACCGTGTTTCTTATGATTATTTAGAAAAAGAAAACACTTCTTTTGATGTAGTAAAAGAAGAAGTTGAAGATGATATTGTAGCAGAGGAGGAAGAATAATATGAAGCAGTATAAGTATATTAAAATTGGTCTAGCTTCTCCTGAAGAAATTCTTTCTTGGTCTCATGGTGAGGTATTAAAGCATGAAACAATTAACTATCGTACTTTAAAACCAGATCCAGATGGACTTTTCTGTGAAAAGATTTTCGGACCTTCCAAGGATTATCAATGTGCCTGTGGAAAGTCTAAGAGAAATACAGATAAGGGTAAGATTTGTGAAAAATGTGGAGTTGAAATCACAGAATCTAAGGTACGTCGTGAAAGAATGGGTCACATTAAACTTGCTGCCCCAGTTGTTCATACTTGGTTCTTAAGAAACTCTCCATCTCCATTAGCTACTTTGTTAAACATGAAATCTAAGGACCTAGAAGAAGTTGTATATTTAGCTTCTTATATGGTTACAGAGGTCATGAATCCAAAATGCGGTCTTACTGAGATGCAAATTTTATCAGAACAAGAATTTGAAAAATTAACTGCTGAATATCCAGGTGCTTTTAAAGCATTAACTGGTGCTGAAGCAATCAAAGTTCGTTTAAAGAACTTAGATTTAGTAGAAGAAGGTAAAAAACTTAGAAGACAATTAAAGACAGATTCTAAGCAAAGACGTGACAAGATTATTAAGAGACTTGAAATCGTTGAATCTTTCTTAAAATCTGATAACAAGCCTGAATGGATGGTATTAGATGTATTACCAGTAATTCCACCTGCATTAAGACCAATGGTTCAACTTGAAGGTGGTAGATTTGCAACTACTGACTTAAATGACTTATATCGTCGTATTTTAAACCGTAATAACCGTTTAAAAAAGCAATATGAACAACATGCCCCTCATTTAATTACTAAGAATGAGAAAAGAATGCTTCAAGAAGCTGTTGATGCATTAATCGACAATTCTAAGAGAGGTAAGAAGGGTAATGTAGATAAGGCTCATAAGTTAAAGAGCTTATCTGATATGTTAAGAGGTAAGCAAGGACGTTTCCGTCAAAACTTACTAGGTAAGCGTGTTGATTATTCAGGACGTTCAGTTATCGTTGTTGGTCCATCACTAAAGATGTATCAATGTGGTGTTCCAAAGGAAATGGCATTAATTCTATTTAAACCATTCGTTTTAAGAGAATTAATGAAGCAAGGAAATTCAATTGCAGTAGCTAACAAGATGGTTGATAACCAAGAAAACTGTGTATGGAATATTCTTGAAGAAGTTATTCGTGAACATCCAGTATTATTAAACCGTGCCCCTACACTTCACCGTTTAGGTATCCAAGCTTTCGAGCCAATTCTAATTGAAGGTAAGGCTATTCGTCTACACCCACTTGTATGTACTCCATTCAATGCGGACTTCGATGGTGACCAAATGGCTATCCACTTACCATTATCATTAGAAGCTCAAGCTGAAGCACGTTTATTAATGCTTGCATCAAATAACATTCTTAACCCTAAGGATGGTAAACCAGTAGTTACTCCTTCTCAGGATATGATTTTAGGTAACTATTATCTAACTATGGAAAGAGCTGGTGAACCAAACGAAGGTCACGTTTACAAGGATTTTGATGAGGCATATTTGGCTTATAAGAATGGTGCAATTACATTACATACTCGTATTTTTGTGGATTGTTCTTATTTACCTGATTATAAATTCCCAGCTAATAAGCCTTCTAAATATTTATTTACAACAATGGGTAAGATGATTTTCAATACAATCTTACCTGAGGATTTCCCTTATTTAAATGAACCAACTGAAGAGAATTTAACTAAGGAAACTCCAGTTAAATATTTCTTGGATACTAATAATGTTAGTGCTTCTAGAGAAGAAATGTTATCTCATCCTGAAGTTGCTCCATTAAAGAAGAAGCAAATTGCAAGAATTATTGCTGAAGTGTTTAAGAGATTTAAGATTACAGAAACTTCTAGAATGCTTGATAAGATCAAGGATTTAGGTTACAAATATTGTACAATTGCTGGTATGACTATTTCTATGGCCGATGTCTTAGACTATAAGGGCAAGAAAGATAGAGTATTACTTGCTGAACAAAAGGTTGACCAAATCACTGAATTCTATGAAGATGGTTTAATTACTAATAAGGACCGTAAGAAATTAGTTGAAAGAGAATGGAATGCTGCAACTAATGAAATTTCTAAGGGTCTATGGAATGAATTATCTAAGCAAAAAGATAATCATATCTTTATGATGGCAGACTCAGGTTCCCGTGGTAATGCATCTAACTTCGCCCAATTAGCTGGTATGCGTGGTTTGATGGCAAACACTGCCGGTGAAACTATCGAAGTTCCAGTTAAGGCTAACTTCCGTGAAGGTCTATCAGTTGCCGAATTCTTCATTTCTACCCACGGTTCACGTAAGGGTTCTACAGATACAGCGTTAAAGACTGCTGAATCTGGTTACTTAACAAGACGTCTTGTCGACGTATCACAAAATGTAGTTATTTCTATGGAAGATTGTGGTACTGAAAAGGGCTTCTATGTAACTGACATTGTTGATGAAAATACATTAGACAATGGTAAACCAAAATTAGTAGTATCAGTTGCTGAACGTGCTATTGGCCGTTTCGCAGCTAAGGATATTGTAAATCCTGAAACAGGTGTGGTTATCTGTAAGAGAAACGAATTAATTACTGAAGATATGGCAGATGCTATTAAGGCTGCTAAGATTGAACGAGTATGTTTAAGAACTGCTTTAACATGTTCTGCTAGAAATGGTATTTGTATGAAGTGCTACGGTAGAAACTTAGCTACTAATATGGTAGTTGAAGTTGGTGAAGCCGTAGGAACAATCGCTGCTCAATCAATCGGTGAGCCAGGTACTCAGTTAACAATGAGAACATTCCATACTGGTGGTGTTGCATCAGCAGCCGATATCACACAAGGTTTACCACGTGTACAGGAATTATTCGAGGCTAGAAAGCCAAAAGGTAAAGCAGAAATCGCAAGAATTTCTGGTATAGTTGAATCAATCACTACTCAAAAGAATGGTAAGTGCATTAAGATTGAGAATAAGGAAACTAAAGAAGTTGATTCTTATATCGTAGATGCTACATCAGAATTATTAGTAAGCGAAGGCTCTGAGGTAAATCGTGGAGATAAGCTTATGAAGGGTTCTATCCATCCAAAGGAATTATTAAGAGTATTAGATGCTGAAGCAGCTCAAAAATATATTGTTGAAGAAGTTAAGAAGGTTTATGCTTCTCAATCAGTAGATATTTCCGATAAGCACATTGAAATTATCGTTCGTCAAATGATGAGAAAAGTTCATGTTGTACTTGAAGGAGATACTAGATTATTACCAGGTAGAGATGTATCTATTAATGAATATCATGATGCAGTTTCATCTTGTATGAAGGCTCATGGTTCATTACCAGTAGCTAAGCAATTAATCTTAGGTATTACTAAGGCTGCCTTAGCTGCAGATTCATTCTTATCTGCATCTTCATTCCAAGAGACTACAAGAGTCTTAACTCAAGCAGCTATTCAATCTAAGGTCGATGTATTAGAAGGTCTAAAGGAAAATACTATTATCGGTGGATTAATTCCAGCAGGTACTGGTATTTTAGTTGAGGACTCATTCGAATGCGAACATAGACCTCAAGATGAAAATGTATATTCAGATGTTTTACAGGCTGTTCAAGAAAAAAGAGATGAAGAAACTGAAGATGATGATGACGTTTCTATCGCAAAAGAAATAATTGGTGATGATGATCAATCTGATTTTGATGTAGAATTCCAAGAAACTGATATCGACGAATTATAAGATTATAAACTCCTTAAAGTAAAAACTTTAGGGAGTTTTTTTTGATTGACTTTTGAATGGTTTTAATATAAATGTTGCTGCTTAATATATGAAAAATGAAGAAGCTATTATTTATGGAAAAAAGAATGATATCTTATACTTGTACACCAAATGAAAATAATTATGAAGAATTGGGGTTGGTTACTTCTGAAGTCGTTAGAGGTATGGGATTATGGACAACAATTTGTTTTATGTTTGCAAATTTTTTTGGAACTAGATGTAAACATTTAGAAAAGGAAATAAATCAAGCAAGAACTACTGCATTAGATCACTTAAAAGAAAAAGCAACAAAATTAGGTGGGGATGCATTAATTGAAGTAAAATTTGCTTTGCATTCAACAACTGTAATGGCGTATGCAACTGTTATTAAATATATAGATTGAAAACTAATCTCCCTTTTGGGGGATTTTTCTTATCTATTTTCTATTGCAAAAGTTTTAATCCCAAGTGGCTCTATATTGTTTTTTATTATTTTTTAAGGTAAAATAAAGTAATAGCAGTGAGGTGTAACTATGGCAGAATATGTTATTAACCAGTATCGTGGTGTGTTTAAAAGGGCAATGGAATTATATGAGAATGAAAAATTCAAAGATTCCTTTTTATTATTTGAAACAGTTGTTCAAAATGATCCTGCAAATTATCAGGCAGCCTACTTTTTAGGTGAACAATTATATTATGGTAAAGGTTGTCCAAAAAATGTAAAAAGAGCGTTCCAATTATTCATGACTGCAGCATCTAATAAGATTACAGATGCAGCTTATATGGTAGGTATGTCTTATTTAGAAGGTTCAGGTATTAATCAAGATTCTACACAGGCTGTAGCTTGGTTTACTGAAGCCGCAAAATACGCTCACCCATTAAGCCAATATTATTTAGGACTTTCATACATGAAAGGTGAAGGAATTACAAAAGATATTCCAAGAGCCGCACAGTGGTTAGTCCATAGTGCTAAAGCTGGTGTAATTGAGGCACAAAGAGATGGCGGGTTATGTTATGAAATGCTTGGAAAATATAAGGGTGCAGCAAAATTATTCCTTGCAGGTGCTGAAAATGGTGATCCGTTATGTCAAGAAAAAATAGCTGATTATTATACAGAAGGTAAAGGCATATTACAATGTACAGAATTAGCTGTTCACTATATTCAACTTGCAGCAGAACAAGGTAATCCACATGCACAAATGAAATTGGCTGATAGATATTCTTATGGTAATGGAGTTAATCTTGATAAAAAAACTGCTTTCTCATGGTATCAAAAGGCTGCCAATTCAGAAGACCCTGCATCAATGAATGCTTTAGCTGAATGTTATCACTTAGGTGATGGATGTTTAAAAAATGACGCGCTTGCTATTTCATGGTGGCAAAAAGCAGCAAACTCTGGTAATGTATCAGCAATGATTCACTTAGCTGAAAATTTAACAGAGCCATCTGATAAAAATATTGTTGTGGATTTAGTTACAGCAAAGTATTGGTGGAGTAGAGCTGCTGAAGCTGGTGATGCTTATGCAATGTATCGTTTAGGCGACTGTCTAGAACATGGTATTGGTGTATCTGTTATTAATCTAGAAGATGCATTTAAATGGTATAGATTATCAAGTCAGCAAGGTAACGAAGATGCTACTGAGGCAACAAAGAGATTCTCAAGAAGCATTACAGGAAAGGTAAAAATAAAGAAGCAATAGGGGTATAAACATGAAAAGATTAGTAACTAGAAGTGATTTTGATGGTTTAGTATGTGCGATGATGCTTAAACAATTAAATTTAATTGATGATATTAAATTTGTTCACCCTAAGGATGTTCAAGATGGTAAGGTTGAATTATCTGAAAATGATATTACAACTAACCTTCCTTTTGACCCAAGAGTAGGTCTTGCTTTTGATCACCACGAATCAGAAGTTTTAAGAAATAAAGATGTTAAAACTGAGGGTAAATATATAATTGATCCTCATGCAAAATCTGCAGCAAGAGTTGTTTATGACTATTATGGTGGTAAAAAGACATTCCCAATGATTTCTGATGATTTGATGACTGCAGTAGATAAAGGTGATTCTGCTGATTTTACTATTGATGAAATATTAAATCCAACAGGATGGCCACTACTTAACTATATTATGGATCCAAGAACTGGTCTTGGTAGATTCCATGATTTTAGAATTTCTAATTACGATTTAATGATGGAATTAATTGATCATTGCTTAAATCATTCTATTGATGAAATAATGGAATTACCTGATGTTAAAGAAAGAACTGATTTATACTTTAAGCAAGCTAAATTGTTTGAAGAACAAATTAGAAGAATCGCTAAAGTAGAAGGCAAGGTAATTGTTATTGATTTAAGAAATGAAGATGTTATTTATGCAGGTAATCGTTTCATGATTTATGCAATGTATCCTGAAGCTGAAATATCAGTTCATGTTGCTTGGGGCTTTAAAAAGCAAAATACAGCAGTTATGATTGGTAAGAGTATTGTTAATCGTAGTTCAAAAGTTGACATTGGTAAGATTTGTCTATCATATGGCGGTGGTGGTCATATGAATGCTGGTACATGCCAATTAGCTAATGATGTAGTTGATGGAGAATTGCCAAATATCATAAAGAAATTGAATCAATAATTTAAGGGGCTTTAGCCCCTTTTCTTATTTAAAAATTATTTTAAAAAAATGTAAAAATAAATTGACTCTATAAAATCATTTTGATATAATGTAAAAGCATGCGTATGGTTACGCGAGGAGTGGGAGGACTATTGTCTGTTGAACCACATCATTGAAAGAAGGAGGAAAATAAATATGGCTAAGAAAGTAACTAAAGTAGTTAAACTACAGATTCAGGCCGGAAAAGCTAATCCAGCTCCACCAGTAGGTCCAGCTCTAGGACAAGCAGGAGTTAATATTCCAGGATTCTGTTCTCAATTCAATGAAGCTACAAAGGATAAAATGGGCTATGTATTGCCAGTAGTAATCTCTGTATACGAAGACCGTTCATTTACATTCGTTGTACATACACCACCAGCAGCAGATTTATTATTAAAGGCTGCAGGTATTCAAAAGGGTTCAGAGAATTCTAAGAAGCATACAGTAGCTACAATCACTAAGGCTCAGGCTAGAGAGATTGCAGAAATGAAAATGCCTGACTTAAATGCTAATGATATTGAAGCAGCAACTAAGATTATCATGGGTACTGCTAAGAACATGGGTATTGTAGTTAAGGAATAATTTATTTTGGTTGTGTAAAACAGCCTAAAACTTGTGGGAGGAATTCCCGCTTGACCACATTTTAGGAGGAAAAAATATGAAGAGAGGAAAGAAGTACGTTGAAGCAGCTAAGTTAGTAGATAAGGCTAAAGCATACGATTTAAACGAAGCATTAGAATTAGCAGTTAAGACATCTACTACAAAGTTCGATGCATCTGTTGATGTATCATTCCGCTTAAACATTGATCCACGTAAGGCAGAACAAAATATTCGTGGTGCTATCGTATTACCTAATGGTACTGGTAAGACTAGAAGAGTATTAGTTATTTGCCGTGGAGCTAAACAAACTGAAGCAACAGAAGCTGGTGCTGATTATGTTGGTGAAGCAGAAATTATCAATAAGATTGCTCAAGGCTGGTTCGAATTTGACGTTATCGTAGCTACACCAGATATGATGGGTCAATTAGGTCGTTTAGGACGTGTTCTAGGACCTAAGGGCTTAATGCCAAACCCTAAGACTGGTACTGTAACTATGGACGTTGCAAAGGCAGTTAAAGAAATTAAAGCAGGTAAGGTTGAATATAGACCAGACAAGGTTGGTAATATTCAAATGACAATTGGTAAGGCATCATTCGGTGCTGCTAAGCTTGCTGAAAACTTTAAAGTTGTATACGATGCTTTAATGAAGGTTAAACCTTCAACTATTAAGGGTGCATATGTAAAGAATATTTCTGTTGCATCTACAATGGGTCCTGGCATCAAGGTTAACTCTGATTCCTTAAAGTAATATCAGAAAAAAAGTAGTATTATAAGCCGAAGACAGTAGGCGGGCATTTGCCCTTAATCTCCTACCGAGGAATCATTAAAGAGTTATTAAATCCTCTTTTGCCTCGGCAGAAGAGGATTTTTAATTAATTTACATGGAGGTATAAAATGAAGGAAAGCATTTTAGCTAAACAAGAAGAAGTTAGTCTTGTTACAGAAAAAATGAAGAACTCTGCAGCATTCGTGGTTTTCAAATATCAAGGATTAACTGTTAAAGCATTCCAAGGCTTACGTAGAACTATGCGTGAGAATGGTTGTGAAGTATCAGTTATCAAGAACAATATTTCATCACGTTCTGCAAAGGCATTAGGCTATGATGATGTATGTGATGCATTCTCTGGTCCAGTTGCTGTTGCATTCGCTGCAAGTGATGTTGTTGCTCCAGCTAAGGTTTTATTCCAAGCTGTTGCTCAAGAAGAAACTAACAAGATTGAAGTTGTTAAAGGTGTAGTTGATGGTGATGTTTATTCATTCGATCAACTAAAGGTACTATCCGAATTACCATCTTACGAGACATTATTAACTCAATTAGCTGCAGGTATGTTAGGTACATTAACTCAGTTATCAATTGGTTTAAATATGTTAGTAGAAAACGGACAAGAACAAGCCTAAATTTAATTTAAAATTAATTTATTATATGGAGGAAAGAAAAATGGCTAAGTTAACAAAAGAAGTATTCATTGAATCATTAAAAGAAATGACAATCCTTGAAATCAAGGAATTAGTAGACGCTATGAAGGAAGAATTTGGTATTGACCCAACTGCAGTTGCTGCTGCTCCTGCTGCTGGTGCTGGTGCTGCTGCTGCAGCTGAACAAACTGAGTTCGACGTAATTTTAGCTTCTGCTGGTTCAGCTAAGTTAGGTGTAATCAAGGTTGTTAAGGAAGTAACAGGTTTAGGATTAAAGGAAGCTAAGGATTTAGTTGACAACGCTCCAAAGCCAGTTAAGGAAAAAGTTTCTAAGGCTGAAGCTGAAGAATTAAAGCAAAAGTTAGAAGCTGCTGGCGCAACTGTTGAAGTTAAGTAATTAAAGGATTCAAAATAAAAGAGGTTTAAGTCATCTTAAACCTCTTTTTAATAAGTATATGGAAAAGAATACACATTACTACTCAAAAACTCAAGAAAATGTAAAATCCGAGCCTAATATGTTTGTCTTTAATTTTAAAGACCATACATTTAAATTCCATACTGATAATGGAGTATTCTCTAAAGATTATATTGATTATGGTAGCTTTGCATTACTTAAAGCATTTAAGCCAAATGATATAGATTTAGATATTCTAGATATGGGGGCTGGTTATGGTCCATTAGGAATCGTTATTTCAACACTTTATAATAAACATACAGTAATGTGTGAAATAAACGAAAGAGCCTATAATTTAAATTTAAAAAACATTGAAGAAAATAAAGCTAATGCGACTGTTTTCCAAAGTGATTTATACGAAAAGGTTAGTGATTTAAAATTTGCATCTATCGTAACTAATCCTCCAATTCGTGCTGGTAAGGATATAGTTTATAAAATTTATGATGAGGCTTATAATCATTTAGTAGAAGGCGGAGAGCTTTGGGTTGTAATTCAAAAAAAACAAGGAGCTCCTTCATCTAAAGAACATATTACTAATTTGTTTGGAAATTGTGAAATAGTTACAAGGGATAAAGGATATTATATTTTAAAGGCAGTTAAATAATTTATGATAAGGATTGTTTTACATTTAGTTAGAACAATCTTTTTTTGTTTAATTTGACAAAAATAAAGTTGTAGGGTATCATAATTGTTGCAAAAAAAGAGGGGAAAATGAGTATGGAAGACCAAAAAACACAAAAAGAAGAAAAAAAAGTAAAACCAAAAAAAATATTAGATTATAATCATGGTTCTTTAAAAACTGTATTTGTATTTGATTTTATTGGTATAATCGCAACAATTATTGGTGACATTTGGATTTTTATTCAAATGAGTTACTTAGGATCTGAACCTGGAGAATCTTTACTAGGAGCTATATTAGGAATATTAGTGGCTTATTCAATTATAGCTATTATTATGTGTGTATTTGTAAGAAATGCCTTATTAAGAAAAGGACACGAAACTATTGCGGTAATATTGACCTTAATATTTGGAATTGGATGGAATATTGAATTTATAGCTGCATTAATCATTGCATCTTCTGATTTATATATAGACTATGAAGATGCAGTAGATAATAGAGTTGATTATGAGCAAATTTTTATTGAGATAAAAAAGATTAATACTTATTATAAGAAAAATGATTTAAATCATATGCAAATGAATGAAAAATATATAAAATTAAAAAATAAGATAGTTGAATATAAAGATGGTTTGACTAAAAATTTAGAATCTCTAACTTTAATAGAAGAAAAATGTGGCTTATCTGCTAAACAAAAAGAACAAAAAGAAAAATTATTAAATGAAATTAAAAGATGTGATGAAGCTATTAATCTTGGTATTGAGAATAACGGTCTATCCTTTGGTATAAATATTAATGATTTTAAAAATGAAGCAGAAAGAATTAATTATTGGGTTGAAAAATCATTAAAATTAAAAGAGGATAAGCAAAAGTTATTTAATGACCATAAACAATATTATGATAGAGGCATTTATTCATTAAATGAATTTGAACAAAAGATTTCTTTCTTGTTCTTTGAAGAATAAATATAAAGCATTAATCTAGGTATAAGTGCCTAGATTTTTATTTTGATGATGTTTTGCTTAAATTGACTTAGCTTTTATTATTTGGTATAATAAAATGCATTATGTCGATTTATAGGAGGAGATTATGAATTCAACAGATTTTAAAAAAATAGAATCCATAATACAATATGAATTTAAAAATAAAAAATTATTAGAAGAAGCTTTTATGATTGAGGCAGTTCCTGATAATAATAAATATTCTTCAGAAGTATTCAGAATTCCTGGAAAAAGAGCTATTAATTTCGCTCTAAATTATATTGTGCTTAATGAATATGGTCAGCTAGATGATGATGGATATTCTTTAAAAACTAGTAAGGATGATGTTAATTATATTTTAGATAATTTATATACTAGAGAAATATTTACAAGAAATATTATTATGCTAGGTCTTGCAGAATACCTAAATATTCCAGATGATGATTCATTTGATGATATGACAAGAAGATTATTTGAATCATTAGTTGGAGCGGTAACTATTGATTCAAATTGGAATATGGCTACCATTAAGCAAGTAGTATCATTTTTATTAGATTCTGATTTTTATTTAGTTCATGGATTTGAAAATTATGATGAGCATTATGTTGCTAAAATATATAATTGGTGTGCTGAAAATAATAAAACATTCCCAATGTATCAATTTGTTGATAAAGAATGCCATGTTAAATTTGGTAAAGAAGTTATAATTGGTAAAGGTAAATCTAAAACATTAGCTAAATTTGATGCGGCAAGACAAGTTTATGAAGCATTAAAAGCTAGAGGATTTATCCAAGAAAGAGATAGTGAAGGTTACTTAATTGGTAAACCAAATATTTTACTTGAAGATGCAGTTGATTATTTAAAGAACCAATACGAAGCTGGTAATTTGGGTGAGATTAATTATACATTCGCAAGAGATGGTGAAGCTACAGTTTGTATTTGCCAAGTAGAAGATGTTGATTACACATTTGATGCAACAGATATGGATGAAAGACAAGCCCAAAGAATGGCTGCATATAAGATGATTTGTTATTTATTGGGTTATAGAGTAGATAATGATTAAAAAGGCTAAAATAGCCTTTTTTTAAGGGGATTTATGGAAGTTTGGATGATAATACTCTTAATAATATTAGGAGTAGTTTTAATAAATACAATTTTATATTTTGCAATAGTCCATTATGTGTTTAATGTTTTA